>JABAAC010000018.1 GCA_014238965.1 Phycisphaerales bacterium
ACGGCGGTCTACGGTTCCACAACAGAACCAGTAACACACCAATCTACGCCGTCACCCGAGACTGCATATGGGCTCTCGAAACTTGCCGGCGAGCGCATGCTGCAACGACTTGATGACCGCAACATCCACATTGTTCGTTGCGGCAATGTGTACGGCTTCAACCGAAGTATGCGCTTCGACGCTGTCATCAACCGAATGTGTTTCGATGCCCGATTTACCGGACGGGTGACCATTGAGGGGAGCGGCGAGCAGCAACGCAGTTTCATTCACGTAAGGCATGCCGCGAAGGCTTTCGCCGCCTTGGCGTGCGGCGATGCGAATAGCAGGTGTGGCGTAAGTACATTGGTGGAGCACACTCGGTCGATCAATGACATCGCAGATGCTCTTTCACTGCTGTACCCCGATCTGGAACGCCTGCGTGTACAGCCGAATCTCCAAGGCCGCAGCCTGTGTGTCATGCGCGATCGGATAATTCAAGGACTCGCTGGCGATCCCTCTAACTTTATTGAAGACATTCGAGATCTAGATACCCACTTTGCCTTCGCCTCAGGCCAATATGCCTCGACAGCACAACCATGAAGTTGGCTTTAAACGCTTCAAAGCAAGCCTGATCGTGATACCCTAAGGGGCCCGACAGAACACCCGAGGGTGGGAGATATACACGTCATGCAATTCACTGGATACGCCGGCAAGAGCGTCTTGGTCACAGGTGCCTGCGGCACCGTTGGCTCGGCCCTACTTGAGCACCTTCGAGCCATGCCAAATGGCCCTGCGCGGCTCGTTGGCATCGATCATGGTGAAACGGAGATCTTTGAGCTCGATCGCCGCTGGTCTGACGATGCGTCGGTTGAAGTGCAACTGGCCGATGTTCGAGATGTGCACAGCCTCATGCCCCTGTTCAAAGGCATGGATATCGTGTTTCATGCTGCGGCGCTCAAGCACGTCGTGCTGTGCGAACGGGCTCCCATGGAAGCCGTGAACACGAACATTATCGGTGTGCAGAACGTGATCCGCGCTGCTCGCGAAGGCGGCGTCGAGCTGGTCATCTTCACCAGCAGCGACAAGGCCGTGAACCCAACCAATGTCATGGGCACATCGAAGCTCATGGGCGAACGACTCTTCACGGCCGCAAACTCTGGCCGAAGTGAAGGCGACCCGATTTTTGCATCAACTCGATTTGGCAACGTACTTGGTTCTCGCGGATCGGTGCTCCCCATCTTTGCCAAGCAGATTCGCAACGGCGGCCCGGTGACCATCACCGATGAACGCATGTCACGTTTCGTAATGTCCATTGAGGAAGCGGTACGACTCGTGGTGGAATCGGCATCGCTGGCCTGCGGTGGCGAAGTGTTCATTACCAAGATGCCGGTCGTGCAAATCGTCGATCTTGCCGCTGCCGCCATTGAGGAATTGGCACCGGCCTTCGGGCATGAGCCTTACGCCATCGAGCAATCCACCATCGGAAGCAAGCCCGGCGAAAAACTGTATGAAGAGCTGATGACTGAAGAAGAAACCGCTCGAGCCGTCGAACTTGAACGCTACTTCGTGGTGCTACCGGCATTTCGCGGGCTATATGAAGCGGTGTCGTACGACTACCCCAACGAGTTGCGACGCGGCGCTGATCGCCCGTACATCTCACGCACGGAACCGGCGATGTCAGTCACCGACATTCGTTCTTGGCTTGATGACAGCGGCTTGCTGTCCCATTGCCTGCAATCAGTTACAATCGACTGACTCACATCTGAGTCGTTTTGCACTCTATCGAATCGCGTCCTACGCGAGGGGAACCTTTGACTATGCGTATTCTTATTCTTGGCGGCGATGGCTACCT
>JABAAC010000063.1 GCA_014238965.1 Phycisphaerales bacterium
ATCTTTTGTGGCGGGGTGATTATGGTGCCGGTGGTGCCGGTGCCTATGAGGGTTCAATTCTGTCTTGGATTGATTGGGATGGAACCGACACGGGATACACCTCTGGATTTGTGTATGACACCAATACCTCGGGTCCTATTCCAGAGGAATGGGTGATCGCAGGCACTGGCGACATGGACGGCAATGGCCGCTCGGATATAGTGTGGCGAAACGGCGATGGAAGCGTCATTGTGTGGCTCATGGAATCGGACGGCACTGGGTACACATCAACATTCTTCTACTCTGGCGCCATCAATGACTGGCGAATTGCCGGCATTGGTGATCTTGATGGCGACGGTCAAGACGACATTCTGTGGCAAGGTGAATACGGTGTTGGCAATACCTATGAAGGTTCATTGATCGCTTGGGAGCAGTGGGACGGAACTGATCTCGGATATACATCTCAGTTCATCTATAACACCGTGTCGTCTGGCGCTATTCCTGTGGAGTGGTTTGTTGTGGGCCTTGCTGATCTCGATGGCAACGGCCGTGACGGTCTGGTTTGGCGCAATGGCGATGGCAGCGTGATTTACTGGGACGTGAACGGTTGGGCCTACACATCAACCTTCTTCTACTCTGGCACCATCGCTGACTGGTCTATTGTAGGCCTTGGTGATTTTGATGCAGACGGCCAAGATGACATTCTGTGGCAGGGCGACTACGGCGTTGGAAATGCCTATGAGGGTTCATTGATCGCTTGGGAGCAGTGGGACGGAACTGATCTTGGATATACCACTGGGTTCATCTATGACACTGTGTCGTCTGGCGCTATTCCAGATACCTGGACTGTGGTGTCTACTGGTGATATGTATGCCGATGGCGAAGATGACATCATCTGGCGTGATCCGAACGGCGCAGTGCTTGTGTGGGACATCACGGACGGCTGGACCTATTCGTCAAGTTGGTTGTACAACGGTGTGATTGCTGGCTGGAGCATTGATAGCCCCAAGGATATTTACAGCACCGGTAACTGATGTGGAAATGTGTTTAAGCGAGCGACCCGCATGCTTAGGCATGCGGGTCGCTGTTGCTATTGGCTCATGGTTTTTGGACAGATCAGTTCAACGTGTTCCAAGGCGAGCAAGGCGTAACACTTCGAGTGCATACGCTGAAAGCAGGCTGCAGAGGCCACCAAAGACCAGGATGGCGAGCGTCACGAGCAACCGTGTTTCATTGGTTTGGGAAATCTCAAACTCATCAATGATAGAAACCGGTTGGTGCACGAGCCCTGCTGATTTGCGAGCCCCGAAGAGCTCAAGTACATTTTGAGCTATCGCGAGCGCGTCAAGTGCGGCAGCCTGTCGTGTGGCCAAGTTAGCATCAAAGTTATTGAACTCAAGTCGTTGTTGAGACAAGATCGCAGTGAGTCGGTCTTGCTCGGCGTTGCATTCATTCAGGCGGCGTTCAATCTGAAGTCGTTCGTTTGGTATTCGATCTTCGAGTTCTATTCGAAGGCTTGTGATCCGATCGACCAAAATTTGTGCGGCGCCTGGAAAGTTGGAGTCTGTTTCTCCCATTGTGGCGAGCAACCCATCGAGGTTGCTGGTCAATCGCACGGCGTGCTCGTCAAGTCTTGCGTCACGCTGCGATTGGTACAGAAAGATCGCTTCTTGCCGTTGAATTCCAGCCTCGGTAAGCAAAATTTCTTTGGTGATCAATCCTCTCAACGCATTGACGTAAGATTCTTTAGAAATAATGGCGTGAGCCACGGTTGCTTGGGAGAGTGCCCGTTGAAGTTGGCTCAACTCAGCTTGGTACTCGCTGGCCACAATCTTCTCAGATATTGCGCCAAGTTGAGACATGGCAGATTGAATACGGCTGATGAATTGTGATTGGGCCTCAGCTGAACCGCTTGAAAGTGGAAGTGAGACCGAGATGAGGTGCTCAGGGTAATGTGCCGATTCCGAGCTCATTTCGGTGAGCGGGCCGATCTTCACCTCTGGTCTCCACAAATCAGGAAGATTCATAGAGGCCTGTGGCACAATGACGCCCTCAAGCTGCTCAAGCAGTGCAGCCCGCGGATATGAGCCAACCCGGACAATAAACTGGTATCGAGCTTTCGGTGGTTTGGTGAAGTACCAAGCCCCCGCAATGATCGTAAGTACCAGTAGTGTTGCGACAACCCATTTCCATCGCCAAATTGGCGCGAATAGTTGCTGGAGATCCATGGACCTTGAATCAGGCCCATCGCCATTGACGAGATACACGACAGGTTGCCCATCGCGTGTTCTTGGATTCTGATTTTCGTCAGGAGTGATCTGCGTTGTCTCGGGCATTCGGTCTGCTCACAGTAGTTTGGTGAATTTGAGTGGTCGGTGTCCGGCTCAGTACGGTCTGCGTCCGCCACATGAGGTCATGAATCTCGCGAGCAGGTTGATATCCAGCGACAGCCTCATTCAAGATTGATCGAATCGCTGGACAGTCACCTTCGTGGCAGGCAATTTGCAGGGCACAGAGCCATGCTTCGACCGTTTCCCAGGGTGCGAAGGCCTCATTGCCTTGCATGATGCGCGGGTGGACGGTGCCAACGACATCATCGCCGATGAGGAGCTCTTCATAGAGTTTCTCACCGGGTCGTAAGCCCAAGAAGTCAATTCTGATTGATCCATCGGGGTGCTCATCATCAAGAACTTCGTGGCCAGACAGCTGAATCATCCGGCGGGCGAGATCAAGAATGCGAACGGGTTCACCCATGTCCAAGAGATGTACTTCGCCACCTTCGGCAATTGACCCGGCTTGGATTACGAGCTGCACGGCTTCCTCGACGGTCATGAAGAATCGAGTAATGTCGGGATGTGTCACTGTGACGGGTCCGCCGCGACGAATTTGCTCTCGGAAGAGTGGCACAACACTGCCGCTAGATCCAAGCACGTTGCCAAACCGAACGACTGAGAATCGCGTCTTGGCATCGCCTCGTTGTCGAGCGACTAATGCCTGCAAGACCATCTCGGCCATTCTCTTGGATGCGCCCATGACATTTGTTGGACGAACGGCCTTGTCGGTTGAGATGAGGACGAAGGTATCAACCCGACCTGCACAGGCAGCTTCGGCAGTAATCCATGTAGCGATCACATTGTTGACAACGCCTTCAGTAACGTTCTCTTCGACAATTGGCACGTGTTTGTGCGCGGCTGCGTGGTACACCGTATTGACCTGCCAAGTCGAAAAAAGTCGTTCAACCATTGCTTGATTGCCCGCCGATCCAAGGAGGGGCACGACTAAGGCCCGATCTTCAAGAGACGATTCCAAGAGCAATCGTTGCGAGATTTCGTGGTGAACTTGATACAACGCAAACTCACATCGCTCCAGCAATATGAGGCGTTGTGGTCGAAGTGCGATGATTTGCCGGCAAAGTTCGCTACCAATAGATCCACCGGCACCCGTGACCAATACGGTTTTTCCTTCGATGTTTCGGCGCAGTAGCGTGTGGTCGGCGTGGACAGATTCGCGGCCCAGCAAATCAGAAATCGGAACGTCCGCAACATCACTCTCCGCTCCTCGGCCAGAGAGAAGTTCTCTCATGCCCGGCACTGTCTTGATGGCAATACCAAGTGGTTCAAGTCTTGCAATGATGGCCCGGCGTTGGTGTTGCGTGGCTGATGGCATTGCCAGAATGACAGTGCCAACGCACTTTCGACTTGCGAATCGCGATAAGGCCTGTGGCGATATGCATGGGATTCGATGAACAACACGCCCCCACAACTTGGGGTCATCGTCAATGAATGCGACTGGTGTCCAGCGGCGATTGACGTGGAGGGCTTGGGCGAGCTGAATGCCAGTGTGGCCAGCACCCCAGACCATGACCCGATCGGCGTGGCGGCGTGAACCACCACGTCCGAAGAAGGTTCGCATGGCGAATCGACTGCCACCCACCATCGCGGTGGCGGCAACAAAGAAGTTAACCATTACTGCAGCTCGGTACATGTCGTACCCAAATATTAGGGCGATGGCTGGGATTAACGCAGACAGTGTTGCGGTGCCAAGCACGATTTGTACCGAGGCTCGTGAGCCCAGATATCGGATGACTTGGCGATACAGTCCGAAGCCAACAAAGATTGGTATGGTCAGTAGTGGAAGCAGCAGGAATATCCAGAATCTTCCGGAGATATCTGACAGTGCGAACGCCTCATCGTACCTCAGCTCAAATGCGAGATACAGCGCGAGGGTGACCGCGATAACATCAAAGGTCGCCATGAGGCCAAGTTTGCAAAGCCGTGGCAGACCAAGAAGGTCTTTGCGGATGGACAGGGTGGTTCGTCGAAGGTGTCGTCGTGTCAACATATGGCGATTCCCCTCTCACTTAACCGGCGGGCGATCGATCAGTATATCACACGCCGCTTGGATCCTCTCGTATCGGTGAGTTTGGCACGACCTGAGGATAAACACCCCCTCATAGGTGGTGTAGAGCGGCACACTACTGCAGGGTAGTGCTGCGAGGATGAATTTTCACTCGCGGTTGGCAAGGTCCCCAGCATTTTGTACTGATGGCCATGCAGTTTGAACGTGACCGGGTAACACTGTTGCAGCGAGGAGTTGAAGGTCTAATCTCAGTGACCACCGTTCAATGTATTCCATATTGCACCGCACCTTATCTGGCCAGACGGTAGTGCAGTTGAATTCGATCGGATGTTCTACCGAACTGAGCACAGCTTCTTCGTCACGCCATCGGATGGATGATGCCCCGGTGATGCCAGGTCGCAGTGTCAAGATGATTCGAGCATCACCCGTAAGCGTATCGGCGAACCCAGCAACATCTGGTCGCGGTCCCACCAATGACAATGAGCCGGTTAGCACATGCCAAAACTGAGGTATTTCATCGAGTTTCAAACGCCGGAGAGTGCGTCCAAGTCGCGTAATCCGCGTGTCACCGGCAACCGTAACTGTATTGTCGTCGCAGTTCGCTCTCATTGTTCTGATTTTGTACAACTTGAACGGTCGACCAAACCTTCCAATGCGAATTTGCACGAATAGCCCAAATGAACCAGTGTCCACAGTCGCAATTCCGATGAGAAGCAGACAGAGCGGCCAGAGTAGTAGCACGACTGGTATCGCGACGGCGATGTCGAAGCAGCGTTTGAGGCATTCTTGTCTAGCCGTCAGCATGATGTGTATGGTATGCTCTGGAACTTGAATTGATAGCAGAGCAATTTCGTTGCAGAAATATCAAACCGTCATCATTCTCGGTGCTCCGCGTTCTGGCACAAATATGCTCCGGGACGCTATGTGTCGGTTGCCAGGGTTTGCCACTTGGCCGTGTGATGAGTTGAATCCGCTGTGGCGAACCGGCAACACGGGCTACCCAAGTGACGCAATACCGATTTCACAACTCTCGCCTCGTATTGAGCATCGAATCCGGTCTGCATTTGATCGACAGGCGCGGTCCCATCAATGCGACGTGCTCGTTGAGAAGACGTGCGCCAACTGCCTTCGCCCCCAGTTCGTTAGAAAGTGCTTTCCCAACGCCAAGTTTTTGCAGATCGTGAGAAACGTCGTGGATACCACGTCGAGCACCGTTGGAAGATGGAACGCACCGTCTGATTATCGGTATCTCCTTCAGAAAGCTCGATTTGTGCCTCTGCGTGATCTTCCTCGGACGGTTGCTAGGGCGGCGATTCGTCGAATCTGTCGAGGTGGTGCTCCGCAGGCTCGCCCATGGGGCCCGGTGTTGTCTGCAGATGTGTTACCAGCCGGAGCGTTGCTTTCAGAGTCCGCATATGCAGCCCTGCAGTGGATGGAGTGTGTGCGTCGAACCGATGAAATGCTCGCTGAACTTCCTGCTACTCAGTCGTGCACCATCAAATACGAGCAGTTCGTGGTCGACCCGGCCCCTGCTTTGATCGCTGCAATGGCTCAATTGAACTTTAATGTAGACTCAGCGGATGTTGATGTGGCGACCGGCCCCGTACATCGGCGAAGTGTCGGACGCGGCCAGGGCATGATGGATGCTCAGACCCAATCTATTCTAGAAACTCACGCAGCCAACATTATGCATCGCCATGGATACAAGCTCGATGTCGAAGATTGACATTCCATCTTGGCCACAATTTGAAGCAGATGAGATTGAGGCCGTAACACGGGTACTTCAGTCTGGCCGCGTGAACGCTTGGACAGGTCCTGATGTGGGTGCCTTTGAGGAAGCTTGGAAGCAGACGAGCAATTGCGGTCATGCCATGGCTATGGCCAATGGCACACTTACGATTGAGTCGGCCATTCGGGCGCTGCAGTTTGACGAAAAAACGGAAGTTATTGTGCCCGCCCGCACCTATGTCGCAAGCGCTTCTTCAATTGTTATGGCGGGGGCAACGCCAGTTTTTGCAGATGTCGACTCAGTGACAGGATGCGTCACTGCGGAGACGCTTGAAGCAGTGCGGGGAAATCGAACCCGTGCCGCCATCGTGGTGCATGTGGGAGGGTGGCCGGCCGACATGACTTCGATCATGTCATGGGCGGTTGAGCATGACATCGTGGTTATTGAAGATGCTGCGCAGGCGCATGGCGCTACAACGCGGGATGCAGACGGCAACCAACGGTGGGTTGGTACGTTCGGCGACTTTGGAAGTTGGTCCTTCTGCCAAGACAAGATTATGTCAACTGGTGGCGAGGGTGGTTTGCTTGCGGTGCGTGACGCTCGGCATGCCGATCGCGTGTGGTCCTTACGTGATCACGGCAAGTCAAAACATCGAGTCGAGTCGCATGCTGGCAATAATCGATTTGCATGGTGGGTCGATACCATCGGGTCTAATCTCCGGATGACTTGCATGCAGGCGGCGATTGGATCATTGCAACTGGCCAAGTTAAATGGCTGGCTTGATATACGTGCTCGGAATGCAAGCATTCTTCGTGAGAACTTACAATCAGTCGAGTGGCTGGCATTACCGCAAGTGGCACCCCATGAGCATCCGTCTTGGTATCGATTTTATGTGCAGGTTCTTGGAGATCCTAGCGTCGTGGAATCTCGGCGAAACGCCATTGTTGATGCCGCAAGCGAAGCCGGTCTTCCGATTGGTATTGGTAGTTGCCCAGAGATTTATCTTGAGGACGGACTGCAGCAATGGGCGCCATTGCAGCGGCTTACCAACGCAAGGGATCTCGGCGAGCGATGCTTGTGTTTGCCATGCCACCACTTGATCTCAGATGAGATGATGTCAACATACGCTGATCGTCTCGTGGCAATCTGTGAGTCTATTGATTAGCCGGCATATTGACCTGCCCGGCGAGCGAGTCAAATCGTGAGCCCCAGGGATCGATAGAGCGTTAAGTAGCGAGCCTGGGTTGTACGGACATCAAACGATGTTGCAGCGACTTCTCTCGCAGCTCGGCCCATGTCTCGACGCAGTGAGGTGTCGTCAATCAATAGGGCTAGTTTGCTGGTCATGGCATCCAAGTCACGATCTGCCACCAGATAACCAGTTTGCTCATTGCGAACGGCTTCTTTGACCCCGGGAACATCGAAGGCGACGGTAGGGAG
The DNA here is from genome assembly GCA_014238965.1 of Phycisphaerales bacterium. Taxonomy (GTDB): domain Bacteria; phylum Planctomycetota; class Phycisphaerae; order Phycisphaerales; family SM1A02; genus JABAAC01. Next base: position 7,508 of record JABAAC010000063.1, read on the forward strand.
TCCAGTGGCGGCGGCCTCCATGATGACTCGGGGCACACCCTCTCGGTAGTACGACGGGAATAGAAACAGGTCGGCTTCACTGAGCAGCGGTGTGATATCGGATAGGCGGCCCACAAACTCAATATCGGGTTGTTTTTGAATCCATTCGTCGCTGATAGAGTCTGGATGATTTGGGTCGCGCTCACCGGCAAGGACAAATCTCGCCTTTGGCCAACGCTTCCTGATTCGACTCGCGACTTCAGCAAACTCCGGAATGCCCTTAGATTTTAGTAGTCGCCCGATCATCACAATAACTGGCGCAACGGGATTGTGTGAGGTGCGATCAACAACGGCGAATCGATCGACATCTACGCCAGATCCGGTAATCAGGTGGTTCGTTAGGGGTGGCACAAGGTTCATATCAAGAAACATTGCTTGGTCATCGGCGTTCTGGAAGATGGTCGCGTCTGATCGCGACAAAGCGGATTTGAATCCACGTCCTACGATGTGAGATTGCAAATTGCTTCCGAGGAATGTGCCACCAAGGCCTGTGATCGTGTTGACGATCCGGACGTTTTTTCCAAGTGTTCGTCGCGCCGCGATGCTTCCCGCAATGACGGGCTTTGTATGGAACTGTTGTACGAGCGTTGGTCGCCTGTGGCGGCAAATGGCACAGAGCCGTCGGTACGCCTTGATGTCCGAGCCGATGGCCAGGCCACCGCGGTTAAAATGGACGGGCTCAAGGTGTGCGCCAAGCGATACAAGGTGCCGACTCTCGGCATCATCGGCCGTGGCAATTACGACAGTCCAATTGGCGCCGAGAAAGTGACGGATCAATGACTCTCTGGAGCTGGTCAACGCATAGCCGCGGTTGGCGACAAAGAGCACTGTTTTACTCATGCGTTTTCATGCCCATCAAGCCACGCTTGAAACATCAGAACATCCCAGAGGTAGTGGTGCGTCCGTCGCTTCCCGCTGAGGTGGTCATCCCACATCAATCGGATTGGTCCGGGCTCGAAAAAGCCTTCGCGTTCAAGCCGCGAGGTGCTGAGCAGATCCTCTGCCCACGCTCGAAGCGGCCCACGAAGCCAATGCTCGATCGGTACGCCGAATCCCATCTTCGGGCGGTCCAAGAGCCCCTTGGGCACGTAGCGATAGAGCACCTCGCGGAACAGCCACTTCCCACGACCTTCGCGGTACTTGAACTCCAGCGGAACCTGCCAGGCGAATTCGACCAGTCGGTGATCGAGCAGGGGAACTCGGGCTTCCAGACTGACAGCCATGCTGGCACGATCCACCTTTGTCAAAATGTCATCCGGGAGGTAGGTAAGCATGTCCAGATACATCATCTGCTCGCGAAGATCTAGGCCCTCTGGGACGTGGCTGAGATCGCTCAACGGGGTGTCGGGTTCATGGCCGCCAATGATGAGCGTTGCGGGGTGTTTGGCATGGGAGACGAGCGACCTGTAGAAGGCGGCGCCATTCCTGTATGCCAGTACCTCAGCCAGTTTAGGCAGGCGGTCTGCGAGATTCATGATCCGCAAACGCTTTGGTAGGCACGGTTGCAGGCCCGCCAGTAGCTTGCTGGGCGCTCGGCGGCACCCCCAGGCGAGGGCTTGGCGCGCCGGTCGTGGAAACCGACTGAGCATTTTCCATGCTCGAAAGCCCATCGCATAGCGATTGTAGCCGCAGAAGAGTTCATCACCACCATCTCCCGAGAGGCTCACCGTGACGTGCTCGCGCGCCATCTGACTGACGAGAAAGGTCGGAATCTGCGAGGAATCCGCAAATGGCTCATCGTAGATCCTCGGCAACTGAGGAATAACATCCATCGCCTGTTGGGCCGTGACGTAGAGTTCGGTGTGGTCGGTTCCAAGATGCTCCGCCACAGCTTTGGCGTGCGGCGCCTCGTTGTGTGTGTCTTCTTCGAATCCAATGGAGAAGGTCCGCACCTTCTGGGTGCTCTGCGCCTGCATAAGCGCCACGACCATCGATGAGTCATAGCCGCCGGATAAAAACGCACCGAGCGGGACGTCCGCGGCCATGCGCATGCGAACAGCATCCCGGAGTAGGTCATCCAGCGAGTCGACGAGTTCCCTTTCGTCGCATCCCGTCAGCCGATTGGTCGCAGCAGCGACCTGTTCAAGATCCCAGTAGCGCTTTGGCGTGCCGATCGTCTGTCCGCTGTTGCTGATCACAACGTATTGGGCGGGGCACAGCTTCTGAATCCCTTTGTAGATGGTCCATGGTGCAGGGACGTAACTGTGCCGCAGATAGAGCGTCAACGCTGCTCGATCAATCTCGCCATGCCACTGAGGATGCGCTCGCATTGCCTTGAGCTCGGATCCGAACAGGAAGGTGTTGCCAGTTCTCCCGTAGTACAGCGGCTTCTCGCCCATCCGATCTCGTGCGAGATGCATGACCTGCTCAACGCAGTCCCACAGGGCAAATGCGAACATGCCGTTCAACTTCTTGAGGGCACCTTCGACACCCCAGTGCCTGAGCGCTGCAAGGAGTGTCTCGCTGTCAGAGTGACCTCGCCAGTTGAAGCCCCCGCCAACTGCTTCAAGCTCGGTTCGCAGGTCAAGGTGATTGTAGATCTCACCATTGAAGGTCAGCACAAACCGACCGCACGGCGACACCATGGGCTGATGGCCCGCGGGCGAGAGATCAATGAGGGACAATCTGCGGTGGCCAAGTGCGATTCCCGTTGGCTGATCGGTCCACGTGCCGCAGTCGTCTGGACCACGGGAGGTGATCTGATCGGCCATATGCCGGACGACCGAGTCCTGAGGAGCAGTCGAGGC
>JABAAC010000017.1 GCA_014238965.1 Phycisphaerales bacterium
TCGGGGTACCGCGTGTGCAACGCAAGTGCGGCAATCGTTGATTCCACACCTGCCCGCGCAACCCATCTGGACTTGATGCGTTCCATGGCATCGCGTCCCTCTAGCAGCATCCGCCCAGAGGTCACTTGTAATCCAGCAACGATCATGCCTAGCGCCGCAAGCCCCCAGATCACGGCAATCATTGCCGACCCGCGTGGGGGAGTACGTCGATGGCGTACGAGTGACTGACTCATGGGCGTTCACCTCCGCCGCTACCGCCGCCGCCACCGCTGTTATTCGTTCCGCCACTGGCCCCGCCGCGACCACCGCCGCTTGGCAGCGTGACGCCAGGGGGCAATTCCACGCCTGGAGGAAGTTCAATGCCATCTGGAAGTTGAATGGTCGCCCCCGCTGAACTGCCCGTTCCAAACCCTGCCCCAGCGCCAAGCCCGCCGCCAGCATCAGGTATTGGCAGGGGAGCATTGGTTGCAATGGCTTCGATGACGGCCTCGAGTTGATCTTCCTCTAGGGCCCACTTTTCCATGACAGATTCAGCAAGCAGTAAGTCGGCCATATCCAGTGGCATCCGACTTCGATCGAGTGGGACAACCGTTTGTAAGACAGCAAGCGGGGCCTCAAAAATGCCCTCGCCCGGATCTGCGCCAGTGGCAGTCAACGTAAGTCGCAACGCCTGTGGCAGTCCGTCTATGTCGCTATCCCATGCGACGGCCCATTGTTCACCGTCCCATGCTTCAACGTTCATCGCTGCAATACCCTCGGTTGCCGGATACACAATGCCACCACCGCGTGGGTATTTGTCTGGCATGGCATCGCGGCGATGCCAAAGCACCGGGCCATCATCATCTTGCTGGATTCGGAATGCCGATTCAAACTCAGTGCCGTCGCCGTTGTAGTCCAGATCACGTGTTGCACGGATGCGGTTATTGAACATCAGCACTTCGTCGCGTTCCATTGCTTCGCTGCTGATGGTTACGCCATTGTCGACAATCAAGAGTCGGGTGTAATACAGGTCTTCTTGTCGGAGCACCGACACAAGCTCACGTCGAAGTGTTCGCATGCCTGCATCGGCGCGCAGATAAGCGTCAGCTCGTTCACGTGCAATGTCCCGTGCAGTATTGATTTGGCCCACAGAAAGGCCCATAGCTGCAAGAACCAGCGACAGAATGATGCCTGCAACAAGCAGTTCAATCATGGTGAAGCCACGACGCATCAGCCACCGCCTCCGGCATCGAGGGCCTCATCATCTTCTTCGTCCCAAGTGCGAGCTTCGCGGTCCAGTGGCTCGTCTGGCTTCCAATGAGACCAGTCATCTTCTTCGCCTTGGCGTGGCGCGGCAAGTGTTTGCACCACGACCTTCATGGCGCCTCCGCGGTCCATCCAAGACACAGTGGCCGTCACTTCGTAAGGCACCCAGTCGCCTCGATTGCGAATGTTCAACTCGAAGTTGTAGTCTTCAAACGGTGCATCAAATTGACCTTCTGCAGGCTGCCTCAAGCTGTAGCGATGAGGACCTTCGGCAATCATCATGCCCAGCAATCCATCAGCAAGCCAACTGGCGGTGATACGGCGCTCACTGACGCCTTGGCCAATCAATGATTGAGAGGCCAGTGACATAATGACAGCGAGGCCAATGGCCAAAATTAACGCGGCCACAAGCACGTCAAGCAGAATGACACCGCGACGCATCACCAATCCTCCTGCCAGTGGCCCGTCGCGTCGAGGTCAATAGCCTCGCGTTCAAAGATGGCGGTCTGTCTGAGGTCTGGATCCAGAACCAATGGCCGAATGGCTTGTGGAGGAAGCACCAAGGTGACTTCACGGTCTCGTTTGCCCGTGTTAGCGCGAATGATCAACTCGATGCGCGGTCGTGTACGTCCTGGCAGGGCGGTAAGTGGCTGAAACCCTGGATCGACTCGTTCGCCATCTGCGAAGAAGTCCAGATCACGAGTTTGGATCCAATCAGGTAGCCGGATGGGTTGCAACGAAGGGTCTCGGACCCATGTAGGTCGTTCATTCAGTTCGACGCGGTGGACGAGTCGAAGTTGGGCAGTATCGTGGTCAAGTTGAATCCCCACGGGGACATCGGCGAACTCCGCACGCAAGGCATATGTCAGCAGCAGGTCAGCGACTTGATCACGTACAAGATTGAATGTGCGGTCACGAGTGCCGCCGATGGAGACCACAAGCACCGTCATGATTGCGGCAGCCATCACCGTGACCACCAAGACTTCGATCAATGTGAATGCGCGTCGGGCCTGTGACATAGTCGAGCCTACTGCGTGACGTCCTGGTTCTCAGCCTCGCCGCCAGGGCCCGCATCTTTGCCATAGGAAAGAATGTCGAAGTCGGCATTGATATCCCCGGGGACAAGCACCATGTAGGGGTTGCCCCATGGATCGAGAATGTCGCTCACTTTGGGGAGGTACTTCCGAGGGCCACCGCCGTCTTCAGGTCCCATGACGAGGATCTCAAGATTGAAGCCATCTTCAATGTCGCTACCGCCAGTTTCCGCGACATACATGTTGAGGGCTTGCGCAATTTTTGCTGCTTGCGTCTTTGCGAGCGCTGTCTTGCTTGAGCCCATGACGCCAATGACATTTGTTGCCAGTACTGCTGCCAGCAGCGCAAGCACCGTCACGACCACGATGACTTCCACCATGGTGAAGCCACGTCGGCCTGGTCGTGAGCTTCGATGTCGAAATGCGTGTCGTTGTGTAGTCAATTGAGTTCTCCTGTGGACTTGATGTCAGCCCATCAATTTCTGCAGTTCCATGAGCGGCAGCAGAATGGCCGCCAAAACGAAGCCCCCAATCAACGCCATGATGACGATCATCAGCGGTGGGAAGGCCTTTGTGAAAATCTTCAGCGATGCTTCAACCTGCCGATCGAATGCGGTGGCGGCGTGTCCGAGCATCTTTTCGAGACGTCCAGATCGCTCACCAAGATTGACAACTTGGACGAGCAGTGGGGGAAACAGCCCTGAGCGTTCCAGCGGATCCGCAAGTGGCTTGCCTTCTGTGACGCTTTCAGTGACCTCGTCGATTGCAGCTCGCATTGCGGTGTTGCCAAGCGTGTCTCGTGTGATATGCAAGCACTCAAGAATGGAGAGTCCTGCTGCTGATAGCGTGCCCATCGTTCGAGTGAAGCGGGCAACCGCGACATCACGAAGCAAGCGGCCAACAATGGGCTGGCGCAATTTCCATCGATCGAATCGGAGCCGATTTTCGGGAGCAGCAATCCATACCTTCCAGAAAGAGGCGCTCGCGGCGATGGCCAGAAGAATGATGATCCACCACTCTTTGAGGAACTCCGATAAGCCCAGCAGGATTCGAGTGGGCAGCGGTAGTTCAGTCATGCCTGCAGATTTCAGAGGTTCCATAAGTGTCGGAATGAGCACGGTCACAAGGATGATGACACTAATAACAATCAAGACAGCGACGATCAGCGGGTAGATCGCCGCGCCAACCACTTCTCGTCGAAGCTCCACTTGCCGCTCAAGCAGGTCACCGAGTTGGTGGAGGATCAAGTGTTGCTCGCCCGAGGCATCAGACGCTCGGATCATGCCCGAGACGAGGTCGTTAAAGGGTGCCCCCCAAGAGATGGCGGCTTTGTGCAGTGGATCGCCCGCTTCGACCCGTGTGATCAAGTGATCAAGCATTGGGGCGATTCGTGTCGACGCTTGGCGGCGAAGTGTCTTGAGGGCTTGCAGCAACGGAAGGCCCGCCTCAAGTGCCGTGGCCAGTTCACGGATCAATGCAGCAAGTTCGATGGTCTTGATTCGGCTGCGTGTACCTACCGTAGTAGTTGAGCCCGCCAACGATTGCTGCCGCGTCGCCGTCGTTTGTGCTGGTTGAATAGATGTGGCTGTCTCGCCTTTGGCGAGCAACTGTTGCACGACTTCCGATCGTGTTGCCGCATCGAGCACGCCATGACGAGGTTGCCCCTGGGCAGTGAGGCTTTGGTAATGAAATCGGGTCATGGCGTGTGCAGGCTTTCATCGACATCCTGCGTTGCGCGCATGACTTCACCTATCGTCGATGTTCCGTCTTTGATGCGATCCATGCCATCATTTCGCATACTTGCGAAGGTGTCGGGAAGGGCTTCTCGAAGTTCGGAAAGAGTTGCTTCGCGAGAGATCGCCCGACGTAATGGTCCATGCATTGCGATGATCTCGTAGAACGCGACACGGCCTCGGAAACCTGTATTCATGCACTTGTCGCAGCCACGGCCTTGCCAGAGTTTTCCCTCGAGGAATTCACATTCCGCGTCAGTCACTCGAGCGATGTCGTCATCGGTCATATCGCGTTGTTCGCGGCAGTGTTCACAAATTCGGCGGCCTAGCCGTTGTGCCATGAGTCCTTCGAGCACCGATGCGGCGAGAAAGGGTTCGACGCCCATATCGGTGAGCCGGCCGATCGAGGAGATTGCGTCGTTTGTGTGCAATGTCGACAGGATCAGGTGGCCTGTGAGGGCGGAGCGAATGGCAATGTCTGCGGTTTCGCCGTCACGAATTTCGCCCACGAGCACAATATCGGGGTCCTGCCGAAGGATCGATCGCAGGCCACTGGCAAATGTCAGGCCACGCTTGGGATTCACGGGAATCTGATTCACGCCGGGCAGTTCGTACTCAACAGGGTCTTCGATTGTGATGATTTTGAGCGAGGGATTGAAGATTCGTTTGAGCGATGCATTCAGCGTTGTGGTTTTGCCAGAGCCTGTTGGCCCTGTGACGAGAACCATGCCATGAGGCTTATGCAACAGCACATCCATGCGTTCTTGCAGATTAGGTTGCATGCCCAACGAGTCAAAGTCCAGGCGAAGCTGGCTCTTGTCAAGAATACGCATCACCACCGACTCGCCGTAAATCGTCGGAACCGTTGACACGCGGATATCAATTTTTCGACCTTCGTAGCGAAGCGAAATCTTGCCATCTTGTGGCACGTATCGCTCTGCGATGTTCATGGCCGACATGATCTTGATGCGACCGATCAGGGCCGCTTGCAGGTGTTTGGGTGGCGGGGACTGTTCGTGCAGCATGCCATCGATGCGATAGCGAACCTTTAACTCATCTTCAAATGGCTCAACATGCACATCTGAGGTTCGCGATTGAATCGCCTCAATCAACAGCAAGTTGACCAGATTGACGAGGGTCGGCTCTTCCGCCATGCGGTGGATGTCGCCCGTTTCAATCGAATCAAGATTGTGCTCAAGATCTGAGGCTGACTCTTCAGATTCACCGGCAAGTGCATCGGCAATCTTTGATGCAGTTGTGCCGTAGTACTGACGAAGCAGATCGGCAAAGAGCGATTGTTCCATGCCCTCACGGGCAACGGGCATTCCAGTGAGGACGCCGACTTCATCCGCTGCGTCAACATCGAGCGGATCCACCATGACCAGTACGAGGCGACCGTTGTCTATTCGCACTGGCACGATGCGCAGTCGAACGGCGATGTCGGGGTGCACGAGGTCAACAGCGTCTGCATCGGCCTCAATTGGATCTTCATGCCAGACCAATCCCAGAGACGTTGCGCGATCCCGCCGCGATGCGCCATCGGATTGGATCGCCGGGGCTACATCAATAGCCGCTGGTTCTGGATCACTCGCCGCGTGTTCGAACTCTGGGTCTCGATCCACAATCAGCGACCTCGGCCTTGGTCTTCTCCGCCACGGCCTTCTTCGCCTCGATCATTTGGCTTGAGTGGTCCGTTGCCAGGTTTGCGTTGGATCAAACTACGACCTTGGTTCGCTCGATCCGGCCCTTTGTCAGCGGCGCCGGAAGTGAGTTGGCCAGCACCGTTGGCTTTGTCGCCAGTGGTGGAGGCAGTGGCACTTCGAGGCAGGAACCGTCTCGCACCATCGAGCGCTTGGAAACACTCAAGGCCAATGAGCTCTTTGAGCTCTTCCATGTACTGGGCACCCATCTCACGTCGATCCTGATAGATCTGGCGGGTTGGGTCATCAATGCGTTGAATATTCTCGCCACGGGCACGCCTGGCAGTGTTTTCAATGGCGTTGGCTTGCTGTTTGGGTTCCCACGCTCGCGTTTCCACCAAAATGGATTCGTTGAACTCATCAAGGCGGCCGATGTAGGTGTCAAACAGGTTTTGCAACGATGTTCGCAGTGCTGGATCGTCAGTGACGCATTGAGCCTCCAATGCAGCAGCGAAGACGCGTTGTGCAGGGGTTGTTCGGAAGATCCTGCCATAGCCGCGTTTGAGTGCCTCGTGTCGAAATGCCCTGCCTTCTTCGCCACCAAGGGCTTGGGAGATTTGCTCAATCGCGGCATCGTTCACATCGCGAATGCCTACGCGTGCGCTCAACATGGCCTTTCGGCGAGCTACATCCTCGGGGCTTCCACCTTCGCGGCGCTTGATGACATCAATGAACCCTGATCCGGGCTGAACAAGCGACTGATTGAAGCGATGGTGCAGGGCTGTGTCCATGTCCACGTCATACCCCATGAGTGGTTGCGCAAGTGGTGTGCCGGCCCACGGTTCAAGTTCAAGGTCTCGTGTGACGTGAAAGAGGTTCACCGACTCGCCTGCCAGTACACCATGGGGGAGATTCTTTTCCCGATACAGTCGACGGGCGAAGGCAACCCACTTGGCCTGTTGCTGTGCATCCAGAAGGACCTTCACATTTTCAAGCAGTTGTTCGTTGAGCACCTCTCGCTCGATAGCCCAATCTTGAATTGGCGCAAGAACAGTTGCCAGCAACTGATCTTCGTTGTCACGTAGTTCGTCAACTTGGTCGGCGATTGCGGTGATCTTTGTGTTCATCGATTCGATGCCGGCGTTGAAGTCCTGTTCATAGTCTTCAAAGGCAAGTTCAACGATGATTTGTTGTTCGTCGCTGAGTTCCAGCCCTTCGATGAACAGCAACAAGTCGCGGCTAAAATATTCTGGCCGCATCAGCGCGGGAATAGCATCGAGGCCGCCTTGGGCTGCAACTGGTGTGGTAATGGTCGCCCCGATGGTGAGGGCTGCGGCTGCTGCAAGAATTTTCAATGACATAGGAATACCTGTCTCCTGCTTATCGGCTTGGCTCGCGTGGGCAAGAATCTGGCCCAAGAACGAAAACTCAGTTACGGGGCCGTGGATTGGGCCGAAAATGTTGACCGAACGACTGGTCCGTATTGAACGGCCATCGGCGGCACCCTGTTGAACGCCCGAGGGGGCCGTGCTAATGCGTTGCGGGTTAAATTCTACTTCGGACGAGCCGCCGTGGCGATCAAGTCGAATGTGTCGTACGCTGCTCAATTCGTTTCTCGGACGTCGTATGCACGATTCGGTCGACGAAGATGCCTGGAGTATGGATCTGATCGGGGTCTAGCGTGCCTGTAGGAACGACTTCCTCAACTTCGGCCACCGTTATGGCTCCGCACATCGCCACAGCGGGATTAAAGTTCCTAGCAGTCATTCGGAAGACTAAATTTCCAGCTTCATCGGCCTTCCAGGCCTTCACAAGGGCCAAATCGGCCCGAATACCTCGTTCTAAGATGAAGGTCTCACCATCGAACTCTTTGTGCTCCTTGTCTTTGGCAACGACCGTGCCAACACCAGTTCGGGTGTAAAAGCCCGCGATTCCTGCCCCTCCAGCACGCATTCGTTCTGCAAGCGTGCCCTGTGGCGTGAACTCCAATGCCAATTCCTCGGCAAGGAACTGTCGCTCGAATTCTGCATTTTCACCCACGTAAGAGCTGATCATTCGCTCGATTTGCCTGGACTGCAGCAGTAATCCAAGGCCCCAATCGTCGATCCCAGCATTGTTGGAGACGGCGGTGAGTCCGGTGGCCCCTGAGTCACGCAAGGCAATAATGAGTTGCTCGGGAATCCCACAAAGTCCGAATCCGCCCACGGCGACTGTCATGTCATCGTGGGTAAGGCCTTCAAGGGCCTTGTCAGGTGTTGGAAACAACTTGCGAATCATGGCGTGAAAGGGGATCCTATGAGTTCCGATGTCGCCAAGTTTGGGGACACAGCAAGTGAAATCGAGCAGGACATGAACAGCACTGAGTTGATTGCCAAGGATAGCGTCATGGCCCGTCTCAAACTCGAGACGCGGCCCGCTCACGATCGCATTGAAAGCGTTCCCTTCAGCATGATGATGCAGGAAGGTCGACTTCCACGAGCGAGATTTGCCGGCAAACTGGCCTGTTGGTTAGCAGTGCACGGCACACTTGAAGCGGCGATTCGCGAGTGCGATGACGATGCGTGCGTTGCTGTCTGGCGTGAGACGATGGCTCGCACCTCGCACTTGCGGAATGATCTTGCGTGCCATGGTGAGATGGACATGCCGCCCGCGGCGGCGACCGCAACACTTAAGACGGTTGGTTGGCTTGCCTCACTTGGGGCGAGAGACCCGCGTGCATTGCTTGGTTGTCTTTATGTTTTGGAAGGGTCCAAGCTTGGGGGCACAATTCTTCGTAAGTGCCTTGACGATGCGTACAAGTGCGGTCCTGAAGCGCTGTCGTATTTCTGGGCATCGGGCACGTCGCCAATGCCAGACTTCAAAGCCTTCAAAGAGCGCATGGAACTGGCATTGACGACAGACGATGACCGTGATCGAGTGATCGCTGCAGCTTCGGGCATGTTCGATCATCTCACGGACGTGCTCGATGGTTTGCTCTGTAACCTCGATACGTCAGGTGCCGAGAGTGAACCCGCGCCTGAGGGCGTGTGCCCGTTCGGACACGGGTGATGAACGCAACGGGCCGGCGCACGCTGGCGTTGAGCCTGCTAGTTGGTTTGGCAACAATGCCCGACGCGCTTGTGCCTATCGCGCTGAAGTCAGCAGTGGTTGATCGATGGGACGTGTCGTTAGCCGATGCGCACTGGTTCGCCGCCATTGGCATGGTGGGGGCTGTGCTTGCCATTGCATTGCTCAAGCCCATGGAACGGCGTTGGTCTCCGGGGCTGACTATTGCGATAGCGTCATTAGTCAATGCGGTTGCCTTGGCATTGTTGTGGGCACCTGTCACATTCGGCGTAGCTATGGGCCTCCGATTGGTCACTGGCGCAGCGGACATGGTGACCCTTGCCGTGCTGTTAGGGCTTCTTCAAGCGGGCGACCCCAATCGTGCCGGGCATCGATACGGCCCTGCAGCGATGGCCATCATGATTGGCCTATCCATGGGATTTATCCTTGGGGGCATTCTTGCGGGGTACATCGGTAGCGATATTTTCCTTGTGGGGGCCGCATTCTCAGTGTTGCTGGCAGTTGCCGCAGGGGGCAGTGGTGGGCTGCTTCGACATGCGTTCACCGTGACCGTAAAGCCCAAGTCGTTAGCACCGAGTATTCGGTACTGGCCAACGCTTGTCTTTAACTTCTCAGATAGAGCACTGTCGGCCGTGATCAGCGTGACGGCGAGTTTATCTTTGTTAGTAGAGGCGGGCATGAGCGAGGCACAAGTGGGCCCCGGGCTTGGGGTCATGTTGCTCCTGGTTGCATTTGGGGCATGGCCTGTGGGCGTACTGGCAGATCGATTTGGCGCTTTGCCCATTCGCGTCATTGCAGTGGTGGGCTACGGAGCGTCCTTTGCGGCGTTGGCGTGGTCGCCGTGGGTGCCCTCGTGGATTGTGCTTTTAAGTTTGGTTGTCATTGGTATCAGTGGTGCGGGGCTTGCGCCTACGACCTTGATCTTGGCCTCGCGAAAGGGCCGTGGTGTCGTTGACATGGGCGGGCTGCATGCGGCGGGGTCTGCGGGCTATCTGTGTGGGATGCTTGGGGCCGGAGGCCTGCTGGAGCTGGGGGCATCGATCACCGATGTCTTCCAGTTTCTCTTCCTCGGGTTTGCCACGTTGTATCTGCTGCTTAACTTGCCGGCGATTGCTGCCATGGCGGGATGGCGTATGCGGGGTGTGACTCGGCTCAGCGGTATCTGATCCATCGCACCAGTTCACGGATTGATGGTGGCTTGCCTTGCATCAGCACGCCAACGCGGAAAATGCGACCAGCGGCCCACGTCATGCCGATCGCCGCGGCAAAGCCAACGATCAGTGCTGCGATGACCTCAAGCCACGGAAGTGGGTCGGCCGATGCGGCCACGCGCAGCACCAAGATGAATGGTGTCAAAGGTGGGATGAACGTTGTCACGATTGAAACGATGCCTTCGGGGTCTTCAGTAACGACAGGGATCAAGAACAACGGTGCCATGATGATCAGCGTTATTGGCCCGAGCAGCGACTGGGCTTCCGTGAGATCACTGACCGCAGCGCCAACACCTGCCATCATCGACGCGATCATGAGGTAGGCCATCACTAGGCACAGGGCCGAAATGATGAGCGTGTCGATGCGCACCACGTCTGCGGCGGCAAGCAGCGACAAAATAGCAGCGGCGACAAGGGCGTACATGCTGAGCATCAACAGCGTCACCATGCCAAAGCCAATAATCTTGCCGCCGATCAACTCACGCGGGCTGCACGCGCTCAAGAGAACCTCGATGACCTTTGAAGACTTCTCTTCGATGGTCGACGTCAATAGATAGTTGCCGCCGGTCATGACCGTCATCCAGATCAGTCCCATCATGATCACGGGCACAACCCATCGCGTCCACTGGGCCTCGGTGTGCTCACCGCCGGAGCGGTCGAGTCGCGTGGTCTTGAGGCGTGGTCGCGTGAAGAGGCGTCGAATAGTTTCCGGTGCGTACCCCTGATCGAGGAGGCGAGCATCCACCGCCGCGGTGCGTGCGGAGTCTTCGAGCAGTTGCACGTGGCTGTTGGGTGCGGTGGGTGGAACGATCAACTCAAGTGTCTTGTGCCTTCCAGGCTCGGCGGGCGGATGCACAATCAGGGCGGCAAACCACGTGCCGTCTCGCACGCCGTTGCGAATGGCCGTTTCGTCTTGGCCTGAGGCGTCGACGAAATCAACTTGATCGGTCGACGGCCGTTCTTCAGTGGGCGTTGACTTGGCGTCGGCTAAAGCTGCGTCGATTAACTCGGTTGCATCTGCATCCTTGGGACGTGTTGATGAGGGCCCTTTGCTTTGACCATCGTGTTCAGGGTCGTCGTCGTGGAGCGCAATGTGCAGTGCAGCGAGGAAGTTCTCGCCTCCACCTTTGACGGCTAGTTCGCCGATCATCGGCTCAATCGTGGGCTTAAGAAATGCGGCAGCCGCAATGCTGATGCCGGCAAACGCCACCGGAACGACAACGGCGCCGATGAAGAATGCCTTGGTTAAAACCGTTCGGCGAAATTCACGAGCCGCGATGATCCATGTGCGGCTCATGCGGTCGATCCCTTGCTCGTTCCATGACCTTCGTGTACCAACCTTGCGAACACGTCTTCCAGCGTCGATTGTTGATGTTCTACACGGCGCATAGGCTCAGAGAGGATTGCAGCCATTGCCAACTGTGGGTCCACGCCGTCATCGAGATGCAAGACCCACGTTCGGCCCTCGGCTCCAAGGGCTTCGGCCCGAGTACCCGCCACGGAGGGGGCGGCCCCTGGTGTCATGCGTTCGGCGATGATGGCGCGTGGTTTGAATCGCTCTCGGATTGATGTGAGCGAGTCATTTAACAAGAGCTTGCCTTCATCAATGAGCAAAATGTGTTCGCACAGCGTCTCTGCTTCAGGCAGCACATGCGTGGAGAATAAAATGGTGCGGCCCTCGTTGTGCATGTCGCGAATGATGCGAGACAAGAGTTGCCGGTTGACAGGGTCCAAGCCGGAAAACGGTTCGTCGAGAATGAGGACTTCCGGATCGTGCAGCACTGAGGCTATGAATTGAATCTTCTGTTGCTGGCCCTTGCTCAATTCTTCACACCGCTTACGTTCGACGCCGGGTAGGTCGAGACGATCCAGCCAATAGGTAGTTCGTTGGTCGGCGGTGCGGCGATCGATGCCTTTGAGCGCGCCCAAGAAACGCAGGAATTCGCCAATTCGCATGCGTCGGTAGAGGCCGCGTTCTTCTGGCAGATAACCGATTCGATCTTTGGCGTCGAGGGCTGATCGGCCAAGCACCGTCACGTTTCCTTCGTCGGGGTAGATGATCGACATGATCATTCGAATCGTGGTGCTTTTGCCAGCGCCATTTGGTCCGAGGAAGCCAAGCAGTGCGCCACGCGGTACATCGAGATCCACGGCATCAACAGCGGTGTGCTCGCCAAACCGGCGAGTCACGCCGCGAAGTCGAATGACTGCATCAGTCATCGTTTCGTATCCTCTGGTATTTGGGGCGACTTGAACCGAGGATCGTCAAGGCTTAGTGAGTCTAGACGGATGGATGTGATTTCCAAGCCCACGCGGCTGCGTCCGCCGGAAATTTCAATGCGATGAAAGAGGATGAGGTCTCCGACGGGGCGCCATTCGCCAAACCGCACAGTGATAACCGGTGCACTTGGAGTTGCATCCAGTGGCGTTCGAAAGCCTATAAGTCGTTTGGAGGTCTGATTGAGAAAGAGTTGCTCAATTCGACCGTCGGTTCGTTCCACCGAAATTTCCCAAGCCGGCACGCCCCCGAACGTTGTTGGGCCCACAGTCTTCATTGTTTTGGCGCGATCCGGCAACGTGAATGCCAATTCGAACCAATTTGCCCGTCGGCGTTTTTCATCCACTTGGTCCATAGGCATGGGATCAACCGTGTGTGTGCCTGGTAACTCCAAGTGTGACCAGCCAATCGTGCCATCACTGCCGAACGCTGATGAACCAAGTTCTGGAAAAGTGGTTCTAAAGCAGGCCCGGCCACCATTGGCAACGAGCCAGAGAAAGGTGCCTGACTCTTGTCCGCCGGGCAGGTGAATGCGGCCCTGGACCTCCATGCTGGTGATGTTGTGAATAGCGGCCTCGCCGCCTACCGCCCGAATGAACTCGGTGAGTAGTTCGATGGCCCTTGGAGTCTCCCTTAGCCCGGGGGTAGGCCCGGTCGCCTGATCATCAGAGGACGTGGCCTGCCCTAGAACGTGACAACCGGCCCAAATGGCCAGAAAGAGGGACAGCGTATTGATGAGCACCCGAGGCATGGCACGGAAGTCTATCGGCGAAGCCAGCCGCCAGTTGGCATGCATGTATCCGGAAGAACGGTTGATGAATGGACCACCGTGGCGGTAGCCTTCGCATTCAGTATGACAAGTGCCTTTCTCAATGCCGCTGCCACCCGACCCCTGGTGCTCGATGGAGCCATGGGGTCCACCCTCCAATCCATCGATTTGGATACGCAGCGAGACTACCTTGGGCATGAAAATTGTGTTGATCTGCTGGTTCGTTCACGACCCGAACTTGTGCAGCAGATTCATGAGTCGTTTCTCATCGCCGGCAGCGATGCCATTGAAACAAATACATTCGGTGCGAATCCGCTTGTTCTTCGTGAATTTAGCGAAGACGTAGCGCAGTGGGCTGCGGCGCTTAATCAAGAGGCCGCGCAGGTCGCTCGCGCTGCATGTGATGCGCACGCCTCGGCTGAGCAGCCGCGATTTGTACTGGGATCCATGGGGCCAGGTACGCGATTGATCACGTTGGGGCAGGTGTCTTGGGACGAGATGTGTTCGTCGTACGCGGAGCAAGCGAAGGGATTGATCGCCGGGGGTGTCGATGCGCTGCTTGTAGAAACATGTCAGGACCTGCTGCAAGTCAAGTGCGCAGTCAACGGCTGTTTGCAGGCGCTCGATGCAGCAGGCTCTGATCACGAGGCAATTCCGATCATGGTCAGTTTGACCATTGAGACCACAGGCACCATGCTTATGGGGAGCGAAATCGCCGCGGCAATCTCTGCGTTGAGGAGTTACCCCATTGCGTCACTTGGGCTGAATTGTGCAACAGGGCCTCGTGAAATGACGCAGCACATTGCAGTGCTGTCGAAACAGTGGCCCGAGATGGTGTCGTGTGTGCCTAATGCTGGCTTGCCGGTGTTGGTGGAGGGGCGTACCGAATTCCCGTTGCAGCCTTTGCCCTTATCTGAAACGCTTGGCGGTTTCATTGACACGTTCGGTGTGCAAATCGTTGGTGGTTGCTGTGGCACCTCTCCGGAGCACATCGCAGCCATTGCACAGGTGGCTCGCACACATGCGCCGGGCCGCCGTGACCGAAGCGGTTGGACGCCCGGCTGCTGCAGTCTGTACGCGCCAGTGGACTACGAACAAGAGAATTCGTTCTTTATTGTCGGTGAGCGTATGAATGCCTCGGGCTCTCGCGCGTTCAAGCGATTGCTGGAAGCGGAGGCGTGGGATGACATCGTTTCGCTGGCGCGGCAGCAGGTGCGAGAGGGTGCCAATTGTCTTGATATCAATGTCGATTACGCCGGGCGAGACAACGCCGCTGACATGGCTCGGATTGTTGAGGCGACCGTCCGTCAAGTGGATGCACCGGTCATGCTCGACTCGACACAGATGGCTACCGTCCGTGCGGGGCTTGAGCATGCTGGGGGCAAGTGCATTATCAATTCGGCTAATTTCGAAGATGGCGAGTCGAAATTCGATGAGGTGTGTGCCCTAGCAGCCACGTTCGGCGCGGCCCTTGTGATCGGGACGATTGATGAAGATCCCGAAGCAGCCATGGCTCGAACGGCCGACCGTAAGTTCGAGATTGCCAAGCGTGCCATTGAACGGGCGAACACCATTCATGGGCTAGCCATTGAAGATTTGTTCATTGATCCACTCGTGTTGCCTATCTCTACGGGCATGGATCACGACCGTCGCAGTTCACTGGAACTCATACAGGGTGTTCGTCGAATCAAGGAAACCTGGCCGACGATTCAAATTACCTGTGGTTTGTCAAACTGTTCATTTGGCTTGAAGCCAGCGGCCCGACAGGTACTCAACTCTGTTTTACTATGGGAATTACTTGATGCGGGACTGACGAGCGCCATTGTGCATGCGTCGAAGATTCAGCCCATGAATCGAATCGATGCTGCACGAAAGCAAGCTGCGCTTGACTTGATTTACGATCGTCGTGCCCACAGCGGGGGAGGCACCGGCTTACCTGCGGGAATCGCTGATGAGTCACATGATCCGCTGCAGCACTTTATTCGGTTGTTTCCCGATGACGCGGCGCAAGTCAAGTCGAATGAAGAGCGAACGCTCTCGCTGGAAGAGTGGCTTCAACTGCACGTGGTTGATGGAGAGAAACGAGAGCTCGAGCAGCATCTCGACGAGGCGCTACAGAACTACTCTGCGATAGACATTATTAATGATCACTTACTCGCGGGCATGAAGACTGTTGGTGAGCTGTTTGGTTCCGGGCAGATGCAGTTGCCATTCGTACTGCAGTCAGCCGAGGTCATGAAGCAAGCGGTCAAACATCTCGAGCCGCACATGGAACAGAATGACTCTGGGTCGCATGGTCGATTGGTGTTGGCGACGGTTCGCGGTGACGTACACGACATCGGAAAGAACCTCGTTGACATCATTTTGTCAAACAACGGCTGGTCTGTGAACAATATCGGTATCAAGCAACCACTCGAGGAGATCGTGCAGGCGTGGCGCAATAGCGGGGCCGACGCTATTGGCATGTCAGGGTTGCTCGTCAAGAGTGTGATGGTGATGGAAGAGAATTTAAAGGCGCTCAATGAGATGGGCATCGATGTGCCGGTGTTGCTGGGTGGTGCTGCGCTTTCACGACACTACTGCGAGTCGCATCTACGATCGATCTACAATGGTCCGTTGTACTACGGCAAAGATGCCTTCGATGGCCTGCGCATCTGCGAGGCGCTTGCTGCGGGTAAACAAGCCGGGCTCAATGCGGAAATTGATCGACGAATCGCGACACGGGCTGCGGCTGAAGCGAGGGTTGTCGCCATGCGACCCAAGGATGACGAAGGGTCGGTGGCTGTGGCCGAGGCGGGCGCGCGAAGCGACGTGGCGCAAGATGTGTCCGTGCCTGATGCGCCGTTTTTGGGGCGGCGACTTGTGGAGTCGGTTCCAAACGAGGCGTTCTATCCCTACATCAATACGACAGCGCTCTTTCGTGGGCAGTGGGGGCTGCGCCGAGGTGCGCGAAGCAAGGGTGAATATCAGCACATGCTCGACGAGACGGCAACGCCTGTCTTCGAGCGGCTCAAACGTGAATTCTTGCAAGCGGGCACGCTTCAGCCTGGCGTTGTGTATGGCTGGTGGCCAGTGGCGTCAGATGGCGAAGACCTTGTTGTGTTCGATCCAGACGATGCTGACATTGAGATTGAACGATTCTCATTCCCTCGCCAAAGTGCTCGGCGCAAACTGTGCATTAGTGACTACTTCAGGAGCATTGATGCGGGCGAACGCGATGTGCTTGGGCTCAGTTGCGTCACCATGGGAGCGGCTGTATCTGAACATGCGCAGCGGTTGTTTGAGCAGGACGAGTACTCCGAATATCTCTACGTGCATGGGATGGGCGTGGAGTGTGCCGAGGCATTGGCGGAGTGCTGGCATGCTCGAATGCGGCAGGAATTGGGCATTGACGGCGACGACAGTCCGCACGTCAAGGAGTTGTTTCGGCAGCAGTACCGCGGGAGTCGATACTCATTTGGCTATCCGGCATGCCCTGACATGTCGCATCAAGAGATTTTGTTTCGGTTGCTTGAGCCTCAGGCAATTGGCTGTACGCTCACCGAGAATTGGCAAATTGACCCGGAGCAGAGCACGAGTGCGATTGTCGTGCACCATCCCGAGGCGAAGTACTTCAATATTTAAATAATTGCAGCGAGCTTACGACAACAGCCCCCGCCGAGGCGAGGGCTGTTGACATTCGGTCGTTGGATTATTCAGCGGCGCGGTTGCGCTTCGTTGACACGGAGGCCGCGGCCACCGCAATCCTGTCCGTCGAGTTCGGACATTGCCTTGCGGCCGTCGTCGTCGCTCATCTCAACGAAACCAAAGCCACGGGAGCGGCCGGTCTCGCGGTCCATCACCACCGAAGCGGAAATGACGGAGCCGTGAGGGGCGAACATGTCTGAAAGTTCTGCGTCGTCGACGCGCCAAGGGAGATTGCCTACGTAAATCTTCATGAACTGAACCAATGTGGAACAAGCCACGGAACTCAAGTGAAACTGAACAGGGCCCCTCCGTGGCAGGGAGCCTGTGCTCTGTGCATGGACGCCTTCGCCCGTGCGGTTGCGAATGCTATCAGGTCAAAGTGATGACGATCGAGGGAAGGCACGAATAGGCAATAGCACTGCATCAATGCCCTTTTGGGGATCTTCCGCCACCCAGATGGTCAGTACATGCTTGCCCAAAACAACCATTTGCGGCACTCCAGATCGCCGTCCGTGGGGCACCTGTGCGAGGTGTTCGATGGGGCCAAGACGTCCATCCGTGGCGACAAAGCGAACGTTGAGCCATTGATCGTTGTCCAGATCAGCAAACCACCCCACAAGAGCGCCGCCGTCGATCAGGGCCAGTGCCGGACGGCCAGCAGCATCCGTGTTGTCGAGTGTGATGGGCGCGTTGAAGTTTGTCCCGCCATCGGTCGACCAGGCAATGTTCAATCCTGGATGATCGCCCCCGCCACTGAACCAGGTGACGGCGACGGTGGCGCCTTCGGCTTCGATCCTCGGACCGTTCACTGGGCAGCCGTTAATGCGCCATGTGTCAGCGGACACGAGTTTGGGTTGCATCCATGTGTCTTCAACACGGCGCACCAAGGTTATGTCGCGTTCTTCCTCGGGGCCACGGTCGCGTGCGACAACAGCGGGACCAAGCGGCAGCACTGCTGCGGCTGTTGGACAGCATTCGCATACGCGCGTGTCGAGCACGGTGCTTGTCCCAATCGTGTCACTGAGCATGGCGGTGCGCAGCGTCATGTCGCCGCTGCCGTGGCCAGCATGTCCTTCGCCGGTCATTTCACGCCCATCGAGCCAGAAGGCGCGTAGGCCTGAGGCGTCGGGCACAAGCGAGACGAATCCGTGTTCGCCCAGCACGCGATCATCGTTCAGTGTGCCGTGTTCGATCCACGGTGCCTGGCGGTCACTCGCCCGCGCCGTGCCGATGTCGTAGGCATAGGTGCCTGGGCCACTGACCTGCAGCCATGTTGCCCAGAGCGTGCCATCGATGGCTTGGCCGACTCGAGGCACATCCGCCCAATTCGCGAAGAAGTTTGCCCGTGAGGTGATTGCCGCGGGCGTCGACCATGCTGCAGTGATGCCTGGGCCACGTATTGAATACATGAGCGTTCGCGCGCCCGTCGCGTCGTCTTTAGGCGTGAGCCAACTCAACAGGGCACCGTCGCTGCAGGTCGTCAGCGATGGTGCCATGGCGTTGGGGCCTGATGGTGGTGGAACTGGCACGGGGCCGGCGCAGATGACGGTAAGCATCGCTGTGAGCATCTCGGCATTGTGACCCACGACGGTTGCTGCGTCCAGCGGGGGGTTACCTCTCAGGCGGCGTGTCGTGCACATGCGTGCGTTTGCCAGCCCACACGCACAGAATGTCCACGGCCACCTGGGCGCCGATGCCCGCGGCAATGGCGAATTGGCTTGAGCCCCCAGCGAGCACACCTGCGACATGGGCATGATCGGTGATGCGATACTGCCCATCGTGTGTCAAGGCGATCCGCCCGCGCTTGCCTTCGGGGTGGTGGGGGACCACCGCCCCTGGCAAGCCTTCGATTTCGCGGTGCTTGTAGCCGGTGGTGAGTACGAGGAGCCTGCCTGCAAACGCTCGCTTGTCGTCACAATGGACACACCATGGATCGCGTGTGAGCGACGTGACGTGCGCGTGATGGATGTCGCCCACCTCGAACTGGAGAAACTGGCGTTGCATGCGTTGCAGCACATCGGATCCGTGTGTGCCTGGCTCGATGCCAGGTGCGTTGTTCAGCCACGCTCGATGCAGGTCGCTTCGGCCATCGTCCAGCACGGTGATCGTTCGATTGCCAAACCATGACTTGCTTCGGGCGGACGCCAGCGTGATGGCACACGAAAGGCCGCCCGGGCCGCCGCCGATGATCAGGACGTCGCTTGGCGTCACGTTGACATCGTCGTGTCTTGGCCATGCATGTCCACTGGTCGATAGCCTCCGCGTCGACGGAACCAGATCATCAGGCACAAGTACGACACCAGCATCACGAGGGGCAAAATTGACACAGCAAAGAGCGCTTCAGCCTTCCCGGTTCGCTGCGCGTCTCGAATAGGTTGGGAGTGATGGTGCCCCCAGTCCATTTTGGCAACCTCTCCACCTTTTGCCGTGAGCGCGGAGTATGTGCCGAACAAGCTTTCCTTGTCATGGGTGATGTAGACCGCTGCGATCTCTGGGTTGCTCGCTTGCAAGGCTGCGACCACTTGCGTGTCTTGTACGTTGCCCAGCCATGGGTTGCCCAGCACGCCAACGCCCAGCATGCCGACACCAGCAATGAGGTTGATTGTCATTGCGCCACCCTTTGGGAATTGTTCTGCCACGAAACCGAGCGTTGTCGGCCAGAAGAAGGTTTGCCCTATGCCGTAGATTGTTGCGGCAATCAAGATGACCATGGCGCCTACGGCGACGTCATCGGCCAGCACGCTGAGCCACCAAATACCTACGGTGACCACTGCGGCGCTTGCTGCTAGTACCCCAAGTGGCTTCAGCACGCCAATGAGGGGACCGCAGGTGAACCGAAGCACCATCATGATTGCGGCGGTATACACCAGCACCCACCCTGAATCGATGCCCATGGCACTGTGAATGGCCGGTTTCAGCAGATCTTTGACCCATGCGTCAGTGCCCAGCTCGGTCGTTGCCAAGGCCAGCATGATCAATAGGAGGAAGATGTACATCGGGCGGCCGAAGGACCGGATAGCGCCTTCAAGGCCATCACCCTCGGTGTCGGTGATGAACATGCCGTAGATGGCTGCAATGAAGCCAGCAATGACCACCTGCGCGCCAAAGTTCTGGAGCATATCGATGCCAAGTACGTTGGTCGTCAACTCCATGACGATCAACAGTGCCACGATGAACGCGCCGCCCCAGCCTACTTGTCGCAGCATCTCGCGGTCAGAGATACCTGCCTTTACACGCTCGCTGATGGGGAACTGAACGCCAAGCATCATTACGCCAAAGATGCATGCTGGAATAATGATGAGGGCAATTTTCCACTGCCAGCTTATGGCGTCGCCAATGCCCAAGACCACGACCCCCGTTACCACGAGACCGCCAGGCCAACCCGCGTGCAGAATGTTGAGCCACTTGGTCTTGTTGTCCTTATAGATGTCGGCAATGAGCGGGTTGATGACCGCTTCCACCGTGCCGGCACCAAGGCCCCCCAGAATGCTGGCCCAGTACAGCATTGAAAAACCTGTCGCGAAGATTGATAGGCAAGCGAAGGCGATGAAACAGCAAAATGCAAAGGCCATAGCCGCGCCGTAGCCCACACGATCCAGCACGAGCGAGAACAGCACGATGCTCACACCAAAGGGCCAGAAGCCTGCGCCGAAGATCGTGCCCTTCTGGGTTTTGTCTAGCTCGAACACTTGCTCCCATGTATCCATCAATTGCACGCGCAACATGAATGCGAAGGCAGTGGTCACCAGCGCGATGAAGCAGGCCCAGAACAGTCGGTTTCGGGCAGCGGGGGAAAGGCGGTCGGACAGTTCGGACATTTTGGCTGCTCCCTGCTCGGCTTTGCCGAGTTCTAGAGATGCTAGCTCGGATGAGCGGTCACGTGCACGGTCCCCATGCCGCTAGAAGGACGAGCAAGTCGCTCACAGCGGCCACGCCATCACCATCGATATCCCCTTGCGCCGTTCCGAAGAAGGCCAGCAGATCAAGAAGGTCGGCCACATTTACAAGGCCATCGCCCGTGAGATCCCCAAGGCATGATGCCACTGGCTTTGTGTGGGTGTTCAGATAATTGAAGATTGCCTGGGTGCCTTCGCTAGAAATGATCGGAAAGTGGCTTCCCAGTGTGGTTTCCCACAACTCTATTGAACCAGCACTGGGGTCTGCGCACTGTTCGAACGACCAGCGTGTCGTTTCCGAAAAAGGTATGGCCAGATCGAAGTTGATCGAGCCAAGGTTCGTTGGGGTGCTTGCGCATGCGTTGTGTGAAGCCCAGTATGCGGCCGTGGTTTCAGCGCTAGGGTATGGGTTCAGATTCGGTGGGAGATAGCCTCCGAGCCAAAAGATGATCGGGTCAAGCGTGCCATGAATGTTGAGGACATGGATGGGCTCGGACGGTTGGCAATTGGACTGGTTGTTCCAAATTGCTCCAGACAAGCTGACGATGGAGGCAAAGACGTCGGGCGCCTCGCAGGCCATGCGGTGGCACATGAAACCACCATTGGACTGTCCAATGAGGTGAATGCGCTGTGGATCGACGTTGTAGTTTTCTTGAATGGACTGAACAA
>JABAAC010000016.1 GCA_014238965.1 Phycisphaerales bacterium
CGCGGCAAGGCGTATTCTCGACATGGGCCCCCAATTTGTCGTAGTCAAAAAAGGTGAACACGGATGTATCTTGGCCCATCAGGACGGCATCTGCGTCCTCCCGGCCTATCCCGTGGAAGCAAGTGACGTCATCGATCCGACAGGTGCAGGCGATTCATTCGCTGGTGGCATGATGGGGCACATCGCCGCATGCGGTCGCAGTGACTTGGACACAATTCAAGAGTCACTGGCTTGGGGAACGGTGACAGCATCGTTCACGCTGACGTCGTTTGGTTTGGGGGGGCTCGCATCGTTGACTCGCGACGTACTCAACCACCGCATGGCTGACTTCCAGAAAGCGGCTGGCGTGGGACCACGCACGCCAGTAGCGACCTGACACATCACATCATCGCGTTGCGGAGATTGCCATCACACTGGGCAAGCACGTGTCGCGCTCGCTCCACGGTCAATCCGCGGCATGAGGCCACAATGGCAGTCTTGAGATGCCCATCAGCGCCGCGAATCACGGCTCCGGCTTCCCCGCGATCCATCTCCGGTGCGTAGGCCTGCAGAATTCGAATGGCTCGATCGAAGAGTTTGTCATTGGTTGCCTTGACATCGACCATCAAGTCGCCATGCACCGCACCTAGTCGTACAAAGACCGCCGTCGTCAACGCATTGAGCGCCACCTTAGTGGCCGTACCGGCCTTGAGCCGCGTGGACCCAGCGAGTAGTTCAGCCCCAGTGTCCAGCACGATGAGATGGTCGACTCCAGGCGGAGTCGGCCGCGGCGAACAGGAGATCAAAGCGGTCGAGGCGCCCAAGTCACTAGCCGCAGCAAGCCCGCCAAGTACCCAGGGCGTCGTTCCTCCTGCAGCGATGCCCACGACCACGTCGCTGGCTCCCACGTTGTGCAGTGAGAGGTCGTCCGCTGCCCCGTGGTGGTCGTCTTCCGTAGCTTCGCTCGACTTTCGAAGCGCCGCGTCGCCACCGGCGATGATGCCGATGACTTGTGAAGAATCGGCACCGAAGGTGGGGGGGCATTCCGATGCGTCCAGGACACCCAGCCGCCCGCTTGTGCCAGCACCAAGATAGAAGAGACGGCCACCTGACTGCATGCGAGTTGCCACGTTCTCGGCAAGCCTTGCGATGTCCGCTGCAGCAGACTCCACTGCTTGTATCGCGGCATGTTGATCTGACACGATCAATTGCACAAGATCTGTTGTTGGCATGAGGTCCAACGCATCACCGGCAGCACAGTGCCGCTGTTCGGTGGATACATGTCCGCGGTCAGGTGGAAGTGATTGGTCCATGCGTAGAAGGGTACTTGCTCACGGCCATCTGCAAAACAACAAGACCGCCGAGCAATGCTCGGCGGTCTTGAGATAAAAACCAGAATGAGAACGGTCTACGGTCAGACCATTTCCTTCAGAACCTTGAGCGCCGTGAACTTCACGACGTTCTTGGCGGGCTTGGCAGCAAACCATTGCTCTTCGCCGGTGAAGGGGTTCTTGCCGAAGCGACGCTTGGTGGCGGGCTTGCGGTGCTTGCGAATCTTCATGAGGCCGGGGACTGTGAAGGTGCCGGGGCCGCGACGGCCGAGGTCCTTCTTGACCATGCCTGCCATGGAGTCGAACACACACGCAACTTCCTTGCGAGTCAAACCGGTGTTGTCAGCGATTTCGCCGTAGATTTGAGTCTTGGTACGTGGCTTGGTCTCGGCGGTTGCCTTTGCCTTCTTCTTAGCGGTCTTCTTCTTGGCCATGTGCAGGAATCCTTTCTGCTCTGGAATGATCCGGGCTGGCTCCGCCAGTCCGCGGGATTTGGAACATCCGAGCAACACGCCCGAATTGAGCGGGAATGTACCGCTCGATTGCCATGCGGACAACCCATTGACCCCTGTATTTTTAGTGTTTTTTGACTTAGCACATTCTGAAAATACTGCGGAGCAAGGGATATTCCGGACTTGGCGCGGCGCCAAGCGATACCTATTCGCTGGCCTGTACCGAGAAGACTGCCGTGACAACCACACTAGCGTCCTTCTCAATGGTGCTTGTGTCGTAGATGCCCCAACTGGAAACAGTTGTTGAGTGTGGCCTTGTAACCTGAATAACCCCCTGATGGACGCTTTGGGCAGGCCCGAGCACGCCTCCGCTTTGCTCGACCATCAACTCAGCGCGTCGGCGGGCATCGGCAGTTGCATCGGCGAGGATCGACGTCTTGACCTTGGCAAGACCCATGGCTGTGTACTCGGGGTTACCCGAGACGACACGAATTCCTTCGCGGATCAGGGTCGTCACGTCGGCTGCAGCCCCTTTCACAATCTGCACACGGCTGGTGCTGACTACCAACTCTTGGCTCAACGTGTAGCCGGTGATGTCCTGGGTCAGTTTGCCTTTCTTGTCGCGAACATAGTGCACGGTCGTCTTGATGGGATGCTCAGCCCACTCCCCAGCCTCGAGCGACTGGTTCATAAGAAAGCCCTTTACGCGTCTCACACTCGCTTCAAGCAAGTCATACGCTTTCGGGAGCGTGTCCGCTTGTCCTTGTAGACCGATGGACCACGTGACATGGTCTGACGAGATTCGGCGTACCGCTTTGCCCTTAACTGATATATCGCGATAGGCGGAGACTCTTGCCTCGGGTTGATCCTGCCACGCCTTGGCCACGACGATGGTGCTTACGACAAGACTTAATCCGACCGAAATGGCCACGACGATGGCAGGCCCGAGGGCCTGCACCTTGATTCGATGTTCCATATGACTCCTTTGAATCAACCTGAGTTGTCATGGATCAAGCGCCTGCACCGTAAGCAAGCGCGGTGTCCGTTGGGACATCGTCCGATTGACTGAAGTCACGCCAGTTGGGTAAACAGTTTCCAGACATCGTCGATCCACGCATCTGCGGTTGCCTGATCCATGAGAGGTTCGGTCCAAGTGAAGTTGACCCGAAGCACGCCCTTATGAGTCAAGATGGGCGCCAGAATTGGACAGCCGCCGAACTGTACTGCTGCGGTGACATCGATGAAATCTGTAGACAGCGGGGGGTAGTCGCCTGTGAACGGAAGCACGCCCACATTGGTCGCGCAAAATCCGTGGCGATACTGCCCTTCAAAGTCCATCCACTCCGCAACGGAATTCCTGACATCCTCTGGCAAAAAGTCCCACGGCGGCGCGTCTTCAGCCGTCAACCCAGCTTCCAGCCCGGTCCTGAATCGGGTGGCGATGTCCCATGGATCATCGTCACCGCGTACGCCCGGAAGAAATACCCGCTGCACATAGACCGCCATCTGAAGATCGTGCTCTTGGGGCTGCTCAGCAAAGAGCCTCCTCATGTCGATTGGAATCATCGTGTCGGTATCGACCACGCCACCTGCATGCCGAGCATGCACCAGCGAGATGGCAGCGACAAAGGCGCCCAGTATCGTCGTGCCGCGATTGTGGCAAACCTGGCGAAGTACCTCAAGATCTTCTGCAGGCATCGAGCGAAATGCAATCCGTGATCGACGTTGTTCAATCGTTGCCTCGTGGTCGAGTGGCCACGGAGTAATAGGCGTCGCTTCGCCCAGCATCTCAGTGGCAGCCAGCCACTGCTCACGGTTGACACGCACCGCCACCCGCTGCTCAGCTGGCGGAGAAATCGGGGTCCGCTCGGGCGGCAACTCTTCACCGCGAATAATACGGGCAGCCAAGTCCAAAAATTGGTTGAGCATCGCTGCCATAGACCGGCCATCAGCCACGGCATGATGAATCTTGAAGAACACACGCCACCGCTTGCCACACTGGGTTGGAACGAACCGAACTTCCCAAAGCCTGCGTCGGTCGGGCAGTTCTTCGTGCAGCATTTGTTCCCAGATTACGAGCAGATCATCCTCAGTTTCGGCATGCTGCATGGTGATTGGGATGTCGTCAAAGCGGACGTCTTGAATGAAGGCAGGGACTGGATCGCCCTCACTCAGTCGACACTGGAGTATGTCTTGCCGATCAAAGAGGGCTCGAGCTGCAGCATGCACTATCTGCTCATCGAGTGGCCCACTGCCTTGGCCAAGAATGATCATGGTGCTCGCACCAAGGCCTAGGCGGGCGTTGATGGCCGTTGTGGCCTCCCAGAAGCCCAAAGGGCGTACTTGTTCTATGTCCGTTGTAGCTGCCATGGTGATCTGTGGCTCCTTTGGGAGCTCGAAGCCTAGCAGACCGCGCAGTCCATCCAAGCGGCCATTCAGAGACAATCCAATTTGGTGCTTACTATTGGCAGGGACACAATTTGGGTGCATGATTATGGCATGCCCCCAGGACTTCCATTCTTCTTGATCGGATTCGTACTTCTGGCCATTGGCCTGCTGGCGACGCTTCTTGAGTCTGCCGGAGGCGACTGATCGAACAGAGTCGCTCGCCCCTTTGACCAATCAACCCAGATTGCCAGACTTCAACGAATCCCATGAGAAGCCGATTGCAAGCAACGTATTGCCAAAGCGATACTCTTGCCGCAATTCACGTGGATCAGGTTGGGCAGTGATCTTTTATGCAAGCAAAGCTTGGTGCTGCTGTGCTTGCCCCTAAGACGTCTAGTTAGCCTGGCAATCCAACTGATTCACTCATCATTCGCTTTGGCCTCGCTACAGCATGCAGGCGATCTGGCCACGAGCCGCGACAGTAATTACGATCTGACGCTGGATGCACTTGGCTGCATGTGGTCTCATCCGTGGTATTCCCTTGAGCCCATGGACTGCTTGATCGAAGAACCGTGACTGATCGCCTCTTGACGGTGGCACCGGGTGCGGCCATCATCACGTTCGCTCAACCATCAAAGGAAGTGAAGAGATGACCGAAGAGGGCTACAAGGGCGACGAAGAACCAGGTGGACTGGGATGTTGGTGGATGATCACGATTGCGATCATCGTGGTACTCGCTTTGATTGTCGGGTTCTTGGTTCTGACCTGACCTTATTTCTCGCCGAACCAGCGGTGCATCGCCTGCATCATCTTTGGGCCAATGCCATGTCCGATCGGTTCCTCACACCATGTGACGGTGGCATGGGTATTGGACTCGTAAAAAGCCCGAATGGCTTGGCCTGAGGTCACCGGAATGAGTTCGTCAAATGTTCCGTGTGAGAGAAACACAGGCAAGTTCGCAGGCACAGCCGTGCCGTCCCCAAACAGCTCTGGAATCATTCGACCACTACAGGCGGCCAAGGCCTGAATTGGTAATTGTGATCGAAGTAGCGTGCAGTGCCCCAGCATGGCGCCTTGACTAAAACCGAGCAGCGTCGTCTGTTCAAGCGTGTGGCCTGCTGCCTCAACCGCTGCAGGAAGTTCCGTGGCAAGTTGGGCAACGGCCTCCTGCACGCCATCAGCTTCGTAGGTGATGGAGCCGTCTGCTCCGGTTCCAAGATGAAACCAAGCATGCCCCCCTGGCATGCCGAAGTGTTCGAGGTCAATCGGAGCTTCAAATGCAATCGCAGTGGATCCAGGCGCTAACTCGTCCCTCATTGGGAGCAAGTCATTGGCATTGGCCCCGTATCCATGCAGGAGCACAAGGCACTGATTACTGGGTGGGCTGTCTTGGCGAGGCGGAGACACAATCGTTCGAAGTGGGGGGAGAGTTGTCATTGGGTGGGCACTGTATCGCCCCTCTACTACCAAGTCTCGCCAGTACGATGCCAGTGATGACAAGAAGCCCCGCAACAATTTGCCATGGCCCGAGCAGTTCATCCAAAAACAGCCACCCCCACACTGCGGTCGCCACTGGCTGAAGTAAAAGTGTGACGGCTGCAAAGGACGCAGGAAGCGCCGAGAGCGACAGCACAATAAACCCCTGACCAAGGCAGTGCGGCACAATCGCAAGCAGGACAAGCCAGAGCCAAGCCTGCATGGTGGCAGGAAGAAGCGGTTCGCCTGAGAGCATCGCTGCAACAAATAACAAGACGGTCGACGTGGTCGTGGCCACTGCCATCAGCAGCAGGGCGCCATGGTGTGTTCGGAGCACCTTTATCGCGAGGATGTAACTGGCGTAGAAGACTGCAGTGGAAATTGCGAGCAGATCACCCCGCAAACGAAACGGGTGGTCTGCGGGTGAGCTCGTTCCAAATAAGAGCCACGCAACCCCTCCCAATGCCACCGCGGCTCCAAGTGCGTAGCGACCATCGAGTCGCTCTGAAAGCCATCGCCAGCCGACAAAGCCCACAATCACGACTCCCAGATTGGCCAGCAACGTGGCACTCGCGGCGGTGGTCCATGCAAAGGACAAATGCCAAGTAAGCAGATCAAAGGCGAAGAACACACCTGGGATGAGCAGCACAACCCACCCATGAACAATCGCCTTGGTTGCCAGTACGCGAGTTGCTCGCGATCGCAGCGTCATCATCCAAAGCAGCGGCATCGCAATGGCCACCCTCCAGAATGCGGTGGCAATCCAGCCCATGTCGCCATCATGTGCAGCGAGTTTGGCCAGTGGCGACGCGAATGAAATGCAAATCGCCCCGACGATCAGTGTCATCATGGCTAGGCCGCTGCGTCGACTCATGCCTCGATTGCCTCGCCAATCTCAGGCGAGTGGACCTCGTACCCTTGCTCACGAAGTAGATCTTGCATGGCAGCCCGAGGCCCGGGGTCGCCGTGATTGAGCACAACCTTTGGCTTGGCCCCCGGCATGCTTTGCAGCCAACCTGCAAGTTGGGTCGCATCGGCATGCCCGGAAAAACAGTCCAGCCGATCCACCGGGGCTTCAACGGCGATCCATTGTCCTCGTAGTTTGAGTTTGGGCGGATCCTCGGCTAGGCGTCCGGTCACTGTTCCGGGCATGCAGAATCCGGCGAGCAGCACGCGAGCCTTTCGCGATGGCAGCCAGCGTATGAGGTGCTCGACAATCGGGCCACCTTCGCCAAAGCCATTTCCTGCCATGACGATCGCCGGTCCTCGAATATCCTTGATCACCTGCGCGGCGCGGCGATTACGAAGCCGATGCAATTCTGGAAAGTCGAGTGGGTCGATGCCTTGAGCGACCAA
>JABAAC010000206.1 GCA_014238965.1 Phycisphaerales bacterium
CCTCAATCAGACGGCCAGTAATCACTTGCAGTGAGATCAAGCTGGATGGACGCTCGTCATCACCAAATTCACCCTCGTTGGGGCCGTTCTCATAGAGGCTCTGGAGCAAGCGGCCCATCTGCGGCATGCGGCCCACGCTGCGGGGTGTATCAGCGTTGACCTGATCAAGATCCCATGTGAAAG
Source organism: Phycisphaerales bacterium (assembly GCA_014238965.1). Lineage (GTDB taxonomy): Bacteria > Planctomycetota > Phycisphaerae > Phycisphaerales > SM1A02 > JABAAC01. The sequence goes on from JABAAC010000206.1 coordinate 184, forward strand.
TGCCACCGGCATTGGCAGGGCCGATGCCGGCAATACCCGCTGGGACATCGATTGAATTGCCAGTAAGTGCAGTTCCCCACATTCGTGCCTGAAGCACGGCGGGAAGCAGTGATTGTCCGAACCAGTCTCGAGAGAATCCTTGGACACAGGCGGTGGCTGCTGCGACCTGGGCGGCTGCGGCCACAGTGCCATCAAGGTTTGCTCCAAAGTCATTGGTGTATGACCACTTCTTACCAAGTGGATTTAGCCTGTATTCGCCAGTGTCTGGGTCAACCGTTGCCGCATCTTCTACGGTGAGAAGTGTGAGGTTGGCGTTGCCACCCGTGGTAACTACACCGCCTCCCCATGCGCAGATGTTTGGCAATCCTGGGATGAACCCGTCAACAGTATTGATTGCGCTGTAGTTGGAGGACCACCAGCGAAGATAGTTGGCGTCCTTACCAGGTGTGGCCGCGCCAACCACGGTGATGTTTTCAATCCCTGCGATATCTGGCGCGTCGCCCACATCAGCTTGGGCATCGCCGGCAGGAATGATGATGCTGATCCCAAGTGACGCGGCAATTTCCAAGAATGGTTGAATGTTGGGGCTATTGATGATCGTGTTGCCAATTGGCTCGAAGGCGAGCACCATGATGTCACCTGGATCAAGCACTGACAGTGCTGAGAAGAACGCGTCTTCAATGCGTTCCTGCGAACCGGTTCCAGGCGTTCCTGTACCTCGGGTCGGGAAGAACCATGTCTCAGCTTCATAGGCCAAGCCGGTGACGCCGTATCCGTTATTGCTTGCGGCAATCACGCCGAGCACGGCGGTGCCGCGAGCGGTTGCTTGCTCATCGGTGAAGTCGAGCGTGACACCTGGCTCAAGGGTGACATTATCCACCAGATCAGGATGAATGGCGCCGCGTTGCTGGCCAAAGAGCGTGTACTCCTGAAGCCAAGCTGACTCCGCGAGCACAGCGATTTTCACGCCGCGGCCAAATGCGTTTAAGTCTGCAGTCGGCTGGATCCCATTGAGGTACGCCACACCGGACGCGAATGAGGTGAATGCCTCTTGCACTGGGGAGAGTGGGTCATTGAAATCAATCTCAGGCCAGATGCCAAGTCCGTTTGCGCCGTAGTACGGCTCTGGGCACATTTCGTAGATATTCTGATGAGCAGGCATGCAGGTTGAGCCGTCATCAAGCATCGGGTCTGACCAAGACATGGGTGCCCAGATCAACTGGCGAAGATCACTGTTGCCACTAATGTCAGCAAGGCCGGTCGTAATCTTTCCGGTGACGGGGTCTGTGGCCGGGCCGGCGATCCATTCAAAGGTGTTGGCGCCGTCATACTCCAATTGATGGGCTTCGGCCACAGCATTGATCTGCAGACTCGAGAAGTTTGGCGCGTTGTCGGGGTTGCCTGTCGCCGGGTGGAGGTCGACCTTTGCAACACCGGGGTAGCACAACTCGCGGGCTTTCATGGCCATGTATGGCGTCCATTGCCCAGAAAGTGGGGGGTGTTCAAAATCGACGGGAACACCGAGGTGTCCGAAGTTGACCCACTCGAAGTCGCTGTACTCGCCGTTTGGATCTTGGACCTCTTTCTCCTGCAGGAGGGTCGCGATGACACGCAGGCAGCAGTCGTAGTCCTGGCACCCGATCAGAATGCTCTCATCCTCTGCCACTTGATCCCATCCACTGCGTCCACTCTTGGAGCCTGGGACGTTGCACTGTCCGGCTGAGGAGTAGATGCCCTTACAGCGTGGGATGAACTGGAACAGTCGTCCCGTGAAGTCTCGTGTCGAGGAGTAGTCATCGAAGAACACATCATCGGTGGGAGGCACTTTGACATCGGGAAGCCCCGCGGCATTCTGCATACGCCTGTTTGTCGGCTGAAACGAGTTCGCTGCGGTGATTTCGAGTACTTGGCAGTTATTGTCGTACGTTGGGTCGATGAAGGTTGGCATGACCGCTTCGACGTACGGGTTCAGAGAGATGTTTCTGGGGTCCGGGTCGTACTGGTTCATGCCGAGGATGGCATCTGGGATGGGATTAGGGTTCGGCACTGCAGGCATCGTGACGTAGGTGGGTGCAAACATGTCAACATCTGGGTACTGGGGGATCTGGAAGGGAGGCGGTCCTTGACAGGAGTACTGAGAGAAGAACAGGCCATCTGTTCCGCGGTCCGCGAGATAGATGTCTATCGCGACCTGCGCGCACAGAGCGTCCCATGGTTCAAAACTGTCCGAGCAGCACCGCTCAATGATCGCCCCGACAGCGTCGCAGCAGGTTTCTTCGTCGCAGTAACTGCCGACATAGCACTCCTGTTCACCTGGGAACAATACGTCGTTGGTGGTATTGAGAATGGTTGGGAAGGCATCTGAGTGCGGGAAGTAACAACTGCCGCGGATAGGTTCGCCTGAGCCGCCGGGATCGTAGCGGAATCCATAGATATCGTAGCCAGAGTTGGGCTGTCCGGTCTGCGGCCCTTGAGGCTCCCAGCGGGTGATGCCAGGCTGGTCGACATTCAGGTAGCGGCCGCGGCCATGGGCCACAGGATAAGGCGTGTCTTGGCCGATGTCGAAGAATTTGACGTCGTCGGTCCAGCGGTTCCGCCCATAGTCGAAGGGGTAGAGCTGGATCGCTGCCGGAAGATTCTCGTATTCATTGCTTGGGTTGCCGTGCAACTGATACTCAAAGACCCACCGGTTTGTGATGGGGGTGACCTCCCAGTCGTCCCAGTTCAGAGGATCGCCGCGTCGCTGAGCCAGCCCGTATTCGCCAACCAGTTCCATGCAGGTGGGAGGAAGACCGAATCGGATCGAAATGTCGTATCGACCACCTTCGCTTCCTGGCCAGCCAACACCCGCAGTCTCGACCGCGGGCCAGAGCTGCGAGTCGATGCCACTGCCGCCCGGTAAGCCGTTCGAGAGAGGCGGCAGGAGCGTAGTGAAGTCGTCGGCAGAAGCTTGGCGCATGGTCACACCCTCTTCCCACCATCTCGCCGGATCCCACCCGGTCCATTCGACATAGGTTCCGGCGTATTCCCAGATGGGCACCAGGTAGTTTGGCGGGACCTGAAGCCCGTTGGCTACGGGGTCGACACACAATTGGTCGACATTGGGCAGGTCATTCGGAATGTAGGGGTTCTTTGGCGGGCACCAAGTGATGATCGGTTCGTTGTATGGGCTGAAAGGAATTGGATCTGGTGTTGTTGTGGCCGGCGGAGTGAAGTAGAGCGCCCAGTTCGGTCGCCACTGATTTTGATGCACCGCGTGCAGGCCGAAGTCTGGAGAGGCGGGGTCCGTGTCGATGTAGGCAGGGTCAAGCATGGCACCTTGCCAGATCGTCCTGACATTAACGCCCTGCGCATCTGCTGCTTCGGAGCAGGATTCCAAACTCATGACGACTAATTCTCCGTCCTCGGCGCAACTTCCGAGGATGGTGCTTCCACCATCACCGATAGCGCCGTTCACGGGGTCGCACTCACTGACGTAGAACAATGTTGGATCGCCACACAACAACTCGCCTTGATAGAAGGTCACTGGATAGGTGGTTGGATCAGCCGGGTCGATGTTGCCTAAGAACTGACCCCCAAAGCCGGTGCATCGTTCACAGGTGGTTTCGGTTTCAGAGTTGCCAATCAGACGTGCCGAACTAATGACTGCAAGATTGGTCGGTGAGAGCAAGCCAGTGTCGGCCAAGATGCCGGGGTTGAAGCCCATCCAATTTTGGAGGAACAGCCAAGCTCCGGTATCGAATTGTTCGGTGTATTGCCAAATTGCAGCCGGCTCTACTTGAAGTGGGAAATACGTGTAGACGCTGTTTGAGATCGGCGGAGCGGGGTTGACCAGATCGCACACGGCGAATTTCTCTTCGTAGGCAATGAAGTACTCGATTTCTGTGCCGATGCCGTCTTCGCCGAAACAGCAAGCTCCGACAACCAGTTCACACGAACTACAGTTGCTATAGGAAAGGAAGGTGTCAGTTATTGTGACGTCGCCGCCATTCCAGAATGCTGGCTCGGTGCATTCAGTGAAGAGCGTGTCCTCTCCGCCTCGGATGCCCACTGCATCACAGCAGGCTCCATATCCCTCGACGCCGATGCAGGCCTCATCGCAGTTGAGGGCCCCATCTGTATAGACGACAACGACTTGGTCATCGACTGCCTGGTTTTCGCATTGATCTGCCGCGTCATCACCGGCGAGCATGATGCAAGTGCGATCCCATTCTTCGCCATTCACAGTGAAGATGCAGCAGGATCCTCCGCCAGCTCCTGCACATGGGTCAGGGGTGCAGTCGGTTCCATCGCCTTGATACGTGCCACCCTGGCCGGTGCAGGCGGCATTGTCAAGAATCACGCAAACTGCGCCGATGCAGCAGGCACCTGTGACACATGGGTTAGGTGTGCAGACGGTGCCATCGCCTTGGTAC
>JABAAC010000015.1 GCA_014238965.1 Phycisphaerales bacterium
AAACAAACGCCCCTGACTGTCGCAGCTGATGCGAGCAACCGCCTCTGCTGAAATGCCGCAATGGGCTTGGGGACGATACAAAAGATCACACAGCGATTCGATTGCGAGCGATACCCCTAGGCCGAATGCCCAGAAACTGCTCTAGGGGATCTAGGCCAAGGGCAATGCCAAGGGAGTCAAGCACATCAAGACGCCCGTCGTGAGACATGCCTAAAGCCCAACTGTTCAACTCGTCGAGATCACCGTGGACCAAGCACCCCCATCGGCGGGATTGCTCATGATCAGCCTCCCAAACCTGCCAGTGCATGGGCCGGTCGTACTGCAAGCGAACGGCGCCAAGGCAATCCGATCCATAGCTGTGCTCAAAATTCCAGAGTGTTCGTTGCATAAGAGAACTCCTTGGTTGTATCACTGACTGGTTGTGCATAGCGGACCGCCCGCATCTGCCAAAGCCCGACCTTGCGGCATCTGATCTCATCCTTCGTCATCCTCCAGCGTGCGGTCCGTGCGATCGTGGTCCGATGCACGCTTGTTCTCTGGCGAGGGCGTGTGCGATGGGCCAACCCCCGTGAACAACACCCACCCACCGATCTCCTCGATTGCGGCCTTGAATGCAGGCGACCAATCTGTGGGCTTTACGTAACGAACACCAGATTCTTTGCACTTTTTCTCTAGGCGTTCCTGGTTGATTGCGGTGGGCCTCGGGCGGCGAGCATTCTTCGATGTCTTGTCATTTGGCATTTCTTGAGTCTCCTGGTCTCGTAGCTAGACCTGTTTAGTTTGTTGTTGTCGAATTTGATGACGAACAACTGGCCTTCATGACCAATTGCTGTGTGGCTTCAATTGCATCTGTGAGCCGGTTGCTTAACTCTTGTGCAACCTTAAATGGCAAGTTCCAGTGAACGATTGCAGAAGTCTCCTCGCAGTCGGGGTCATCAAACTCGTCAACTTCCAGCTCATAGACTTCAACCGTTCCTGAATCACCAAGTAACTCGGTAATCCCCTCTAGCTCGTCGTAATCACAACCATGCCATGCCCCTGCAAGTCCTAAGTCGCTGCAGATTGCTTCAAACTGATCAACAATATTGCACTGCTGTGATTCCGTATGTAAGTCAGAGAGTTCGGCCAGTTGCAAGTTCCAGGGATCACGCCAATCTTCCAGATACGCCTCAGGTGACGAATGGCCCCCAAATCGACTTCCCTCATCCAACACCTCGCCCGAGGCAATGATCAAACTGGGCTCTAAGGGCAACGCCCCATACCAATCGGCGTGCCCAGCCTCTTCATGAAGTTCCCTAGCCTTTGCACGCACCTCGCTCCATGTAAATGAAGACTTGTATCTGTCCCATATGCGCCATGCCTCCAACCGATGATTCCTGAACTTCTTGGCCGCTGCCAAGAGAGGGCAGAACCCCGTCGGGTTGCAGATATCGTCAAGTAGAACCTGTACGTGGTGGGTTTCACCACAGTGTTCGCACAACCATGCATTCCAATGGCCTTCTTCTGTGTGGCCATAGCTCTCTAGATTTTTCACTGTTTACCCCCTGCCTAAAAAGGCAGGAAGCCCGCTTCTTTGTTCAGGACAATTCCCTGAACCGCATCCCAGAGAACCTTTCTCTGAATACCACCTTGCCCGGGCAGGCAGGTTGGTGAGGGTGTGAGCCCTCTCTTGATGCACGTGCATTGTACCAGAATTAATGCTGCTTGTCAAGATGCACATGCCTACAAATGTGTTGCAAGTAGCGCAATAGAAACGGCGCAGCAATGGGAACCCTGCGCAACACCTACACAATCATCTACCTGTTCTATGACAACACCAACCCCAAGATGCACACACCCCTGCGAGGTGCAAATGGATTGTGTACCAAATGAGACACCCATCTTGGGCCCTGCGCACCAGGGCCAAATGTGCTCAGGCCCTGACCCTCACGAACGTTCGATCGCGAATCCGTGGCGCCACTTCTTCTCCATTGGTGAGCCCAGGATCCTTGTTCACTCCCAGCTCAGCAGGCGACTTGCCCACCCACCTACTGGCTACCCCCTCAACATGAATGGTTGCATGCGCTGGATCAACCCTGAGCAGGGCAAACAACGGATCGCGATACGGACACGTGTGCGAAATCCAAGGGTGCTGCTTGTGAATCTCTTGCGCATAGCTTTCGTGCGTATAGTTCCCGCCAACCCATTGATAAGACGCCGAATTGACATGCATGTAGGTGACGTTCTTGACACGAATCACTTGGTCTATATGTGAGTGCCCATTGATTGCCAGAATCACTTTGTCTGCAGCATCGCCAAGTATGGCCTGCAGTTCATCAGCGTTGTCAATGGGAAAGGCTCCGGCAAGTGGCTGATGCGAAACGACGATGATCGGGCCATCTAACGTTTCTAACTGCCCCTTCAACCACGCCACTTGCTCCTTGCCGATATATGACGCATAGCCACCTTTATGCGTTGGTGACCCCGCATCATTTCCATCTAAGACCAGTACGTCAATGCCCTCAATATGCTGCGTGTAGTAACGAGCAGGCATGCCCCATATGTCAATGCAGTTGTCCTTGGTGCACCCGGCATCCGTATCGTGATTGCCTATGACATGCAGCGACCTTGGGTTCGACTGGTTGAACATGTTGATGACGTCACTGTTCTGGGCACGCGGATAGGCAAAGTCGCCCAGCTGCACAATGGCATCTGGCTTGCTTATGGACATTTTCTGAACGAATGCCCCAAGGCGCTCACCCCCATCGTGCATCAGGTCATGATGCAGGTCAGCAATAACCCCTATCTGCACTGGTTTGTCTAATGCTCCAACAGCAGCAACTGACAAACGAGGTAGGGCCAGGGTCAAGGATGCCGCCGTTGCGGTATTAAGAAACGTACGTCGGCTCAGACGTCTATCTACTTGACTTGGATGTGACAGATCAGCAGTCATAGGAAG
>JABAAC010000014.1 GCA_014238965.1 Phycisphaerales bacterium
ATGGCAACAGGTCACCCGCTTCCACAGACCGGCCTTGGTGCTGAACTGGAATCCGGCGGTGGCCTGCTGCAGAAGCTCGACGCGTTGCACGCGGAACTCGGTTTCAATCAATACACGCAGTACGGCGACAACATGTTCAACATCGTGTGTATTACCGCTGCGCTCATGCTGGGCACTGCGGGCTTGCCACACGTCATCATCCGGTTTTACACCGTAAAGCGCGTGCGCGACGCACGCTCGAGTGCTGGATGGGCTCTGCTCTTTATCGCAATTCTGTATACGACCGCCCCAGCGATTGCGGTCTTCGCCCGCACGAACTTGATCGATACCGTGCACGGCACCGCCTACCGTGATGTACCCACGTGGTTCAGCACGTGGGAAGACTCTGGCTTGCTCGCGTGGCATGACCGCGACGGTGACGGCGTCATTGCCTACGCACCGGGCAAGGTCACGGCCGGTCGCCCGGTCTTTCTGAACCATGAAGACGGCACCGCAATTCGCGGCGACCACGGCCAGCGACTGCTCTCAACCGACACCATTGCCGATGGCACCAACGAACTTTATGTCGATCGAGACATCATGGTGCTTGCCAATCCAGAAATCGCCGGCCTGCCCGATTGGGTTGTTGCGCTCGTCGCTGCGGGCGGACTTGCCGCGGCGCTGTCAACCGCCGCAGGCTTATTGATGGTCATCTCAAGCGCCGTCAGCCACGACCTCATCAAACGCACACTCGTACCGTCGATCAGTGAGAAAGGCGAGTTGCGCGTCGCGCGCATCGCTGCGGGCGTTGCGGTCGTGTGCGCCGGGCTGCTTGGCATCTTCCCACCGGACTACGTGGCCGCGGTCGTCGCCTTTGCGTTCGGGTTGGCTGCATCGAGTTTCTTCCCCGTCATCTTGCTTGGCATTTTCTGGACGCGATTCAACGCTCCAGCCGCGATTACCGGCATGCTGGTTGGCTTGTGCTTTACAACGAGTTACATCGTGTACTTCAAGTTCATCAACCCCGCAGCGAACGTCGAAGCGAATTGGCTCTTTGGCGTGTCCCCCGAAGGCATCGGCGCCATTGGCATGTTGCTCAATTGCCTTGTGGCGGTACCACTAGCGCTCCTCACGAAGCCCCCGAGCGAAGATGTCAAAGCCATGGTGCGGTCGATACGCGTACCAGGCTGATTCCCCCCGAGTTCTTGCCACACAAATCCCTCAGGCTCGTTTCAATCAATCCACACAATCACTTACGCTGGACTCCAGAGGGCGAACATGTTTGCTTGACCCCATGAATGGTGCGAATTCGCATTCTTGCTCGACCGCAGCGGTATCCTTCACGTGATACATGACTGATCACGACAAAGTCGATCCCGATAGCGATGCACCCACTGCCCCGGGCACGCCCCGTGAACCAGGCTCTGAAGCGTTACTTCGCCCACACACTGATCATCGATCTGACACGCTTATCGGCGAGACAATCGGCCACTTCACAATTAAACGCGTGATCGGCGCCGGCGGCATGGGCACCGTCTACGAAGCGTTACAGGAAACACCACGGCGTACCGTGGCATTAAAGGTGATGCGAACTGGCCTTGCGTCCCGGTCCGCCTTGCGGCGATTTGAATACGAAGTGCAAGTTCTTGCCCGACTCCGACACCCAGGCATTGCGCAAATCTTTGAAGCTGGCACGGATGACGAAGGCGAAGGGGGCACACCATGGTTCGCCATGGAGTACCTCGTAGCGGCCAAAACAATCACGGACTTCGCAACTGCAAAACAACTGAGTATGTCTGATCGACTCGCGCTGTTTGCAAAGGTCTGCAACGCAGCGCATCATGGCCACCAGAAGGGTGTCATTCACCGCGACCTTAAGCCCGGGAATATTCTTGTGACCAGTCACGGTGATCCGAAGATCATCGACTTCGGCGTGGCACGGTCCACCGACAGTGATCTCGCCGTCACAACCCTGCAGACAGACATGGGCGCTCTCATTGGCACGCTCCAATACATGTCGCCTGAACAATGTGCCGCTGACCCGCACGATATCGATGTGCGAAGTGATGTGTATGCCCTTGGCGTAGTGCTCTACGAATTGCTTACCGACGGTACGCCGTATGACGTAACCAACCAAGCGATCCATGAGGCAGCTCGAATCGTTCGCGAAGATCCTCCCACGAAACCAAGTACGGTCAATCGTGTTGTGCGAGGTGACATCGAAACGATTTGCCTCAAAGCACTTGAGAAGGATCGCGATCGACGATACCAGTCGGCGCTTTCACTTGAACAGGACATTCAGCGTTACCTCAACGGTGAACCTATTGCGGCTCGACGACCAACGCTGACGTATCAACTAAAGTTGTTGTATCAAAGGCATCGAGCTGCAAGCGTGCTGTCATTGGTGCTCATTGGCTTACTTATTGCCAGCGTCGTTGCCCTGACATGGCTGGCGACCGGCCAGGCTATTGCACTGCGTGAGTCGGAGCGGCAAGCCAGACGCTCGCAAGCCATAATCGACGGCATCACGCTGCTCATTACATCGCCATCAACCTTTGATGGTGAAAACCTCTGGGACACAACGACAACATGGAAAACAGTGCTCGATAATGGGCGTAAAACGGTCGAGTGGGAGGCCATTGATACACCTGCCAATGCGACGCACGCGCTACACGTGGGCTACTTTCGCCTCGTGCTGGCCATGGGTTACCTCAATTGCCGCGCGAATGCGGAAGCACTGTCATTAACGCAAGACACAACCCTTGAACTGCAGAAGTGGTTCCCAAAAAATGACCCCAACCTGCTTGACGCCCACATCATGGAAGCCAAAGCGCTCATGGCCACGGGCCGTAAGCAGGAGGCCGTTGCATTGGGCAACAGCGTGCTGGCAGCGAAGATCGATCAATTGGGCGCGGAGAGCCCCGACACACTTGGCGCGGCCTGGGAAGTGGCCATGCTGTGCGCTGAGGCCGGCATGTGGGCTGATGCCCAAAAAATTTGCGAGTCCTCGCTGGGCGACGGTTCAATCTTGCGCAGCACGTATGTAAAGCAGGCCATTGACCTCTTGCAATTGCTGAACACATTGCCACTGGACGATCGACCAATGCTCGTTCAATCGGCACACGAACACCTTCTCCAAGAGGGCAGCCATGAGTCACTCGCCCAACTCTTGGAGCTGGTCAATGATGAACTAGGCTTTACGCCACGCGCCGATGCGGCACTGGCAACACTTGATGCCATGAAGCAGCAGATCGGGACGCTCGGCCCGCAATCGGACCTGCAACGGGCGTGGCGCATTCATCGTGGCCACGCATTGGAAGGACTTGGTCGCTTAGACGAAGCAAACGCGATGTTCCAATCCCAAGCCGAACGCGATGCAGGACGCACGAATCTCGACGCATGGGATCGCAATGTCGTGCAGGCAGCCCTGCAGCGCATCCATGACCGCATGGGCGCCTCAAATGAGTAGGCGGCGAATCCACCCACTCGCCTGATTAGCTCAATCCACCTGTAAACTTCGTCGCCATACCAACAGGGCCTTAGATAGTGTCGTTGCCTGCTGGGCTGTATCAACGATGCGTACTGCCTTGCCGCGCCATCAAAAGTGCTGCCGTCAAGCCAACTGGACCCGCTC
>JABAAC010000065.1 GCA_014238965.1 Phycisphaerales bacterium
GGAGTTCGTGAGCCCAATGGTGACAAAGCTATCACTAGTAACTGATGCGTAGAGAGCACTCAGCCCAGGAGGAATTTCGAGACTGGTGTTGTAGTCTTCCGGATCACCACCAGGGGGGGCAAACTGCCAAAAGCCCGCGTCGTCTGATGTTTCAACAGACAAGACATGATCACCATCGCCAAACACAGCAGTGAGGTGGTCGTCGGCGTTGTCAAAGTCGGCAAAGACCGATATGACATACAGCGTTCGTGCATCAGGAGTAGTCCAGCCAGTTTGATCAACCAAACTGGCCTCGGTCGACATTCCGGTAAAGTCTGCTGTTGCTCCGCACGCGATGAACGCTGTCGCCAAGGACGCGCGGGCTGCTGTGCCCACAAGAGTTCGACTTGCTGTCATTACCAAGAATCCTTATTTGGGGGGCTGAGAGCCCCAGAGCCACTTCCCTAAGATCCGGACGCCCCGCGAAAGTGCGGAACCAACCAATTGACACTGCAAAGCACCGCCTCATCGTAGGCGATGCCTGATGAATACGAGAAGCACGCACACTACCACGCGGCAACGCCAGATGCTCCACACATACAATTAGACGGCCAGCAGGCGTTCCATGTGCACTAAAATACCAATTTCGTGGTCAATACTGCCCGTATCAGTCCCTATGACTGCATCCCCAGTAGTCGGTCCGCATTGTCTTGGGACGACGATGGGCTACAAAGCCGATGCTCCGAAACCGCCTATAGAGCACAGCGGCCCCCCGGATGACCACCCTAGGGAACCATGGGCCTTGTACCCACGCGAACTGTGCGGCAGCAACGTATCCACCAATCACCTCAGGCTGCTCGTTGGCACCCCCCCTTCTTTCAGGGCAACACTCGCATGCTCTTCGGCGACGCGAAGATGAACGCAGGATGGAATGCTCACTGAACTGCCCCTGCCTGACGAAGTCAAGGTAGCCGCCCTCCGGAAGATCATGCGGGTGTGATGGCCTTCAATCACGTCCCCGAGCCCGGGGTACAGTAATACGTTGATGACCGAGCAACCGCCCAATCAAGATCCGGGTGCCCCGAAGCCCGAATCCGAAGAACCGACGCTCCATAATTCTGAAGCGATGAATTCTGAAGCGATGCTTCGTGGGGAGCCAACACAAGATCCACTCATCGGCACCAAGGTTGATCAGTACACCATCAAGCGGGTGATCGGCGAGGGCGGTATGGGCGTGGTGTACGAGGCCCTGCAGCAGTCGCCCCGCCGCACGGTCGCGCTCAAGATGATGAAACGTGGCGTGACTTCCAAGAGTGCCATGCGTCGCTTCGAGTACGAGGCTCAGACACTTGGTCGTCTTCGTCACGACGGGATTGCGCAGATCTACCAGGCAGGTACTTGGGACGACGGCACCGGAGGCAGGCCGTGGTTTGCGATGGAGTACATCCAAGGCGCCAAGACACTGACGCAATACTGCAAGGACAAGAAACTCGGTACCCGCGAGCGGCTGGAACTCTTCTCGAATGTCTGCGACGCGGTGCAGCACGGTCACCAGAAGGGCATCATCCACCGGGACCTGAAGCCGCCCAACATCCTGGTCACTTCCAGCGGCGTGCCAAAGATCATCGACTTCGGCGTAGCCCGCTCCACCGATTCGGACATGGCGGTCACGACCCTACAGACGGATGTCGGCGCGATCATCGGCACACTCCAGTACATGAGTCCCGAGCAATGCGACGCCGATCCAAACGACATCGATATTCGCAGCGACGTGTACGCGATGGGTGTGGTTCTGTACGAACTGCTGTGCGATCAGCTCCCATACGCGCTGCGTCACGCGGCGATCCACGAGGCGGCGAGGATCATTCGCGAGGAAGAGCCGAGGAAGCCCTCATCACGGGACAAGCGTCTTCGCGGAGATATCGAGACGATCGCGATGAAAGCGTTGGAGAAGGACCGCGATCGGCGATACCAGTCTGCCACTGCCTTGGAAGAAGACATTGATCGGTACCTCGCCGGCGACCCCATTGCCGCCAAGGCGCCCAGTGCCATTGATTATCTGAAACGTTTCGCTCGAAAGCACAAGGCCGCGGCCATCTCAATCGCTGCGATCTTCGTGGTGTTGGTGAGTGCGGTGGTTGCGATTTCAATCTTCGCGGTGCAGGCCAAGCGAGCAGAGATTGACAGAACCTTCGCCGTTAATAAACTGGAGGAGCTCATCCCCCGCCTCGAAGCGAACATCACTATGACCACGGCCGCTCTGGAACAGGTCCAGGAGAAGATCGCCGAGGTTGCTTGGTCATCCTAGTTGGCCAACATCCACGCGACCTTTGCCTCACTTGCAGTTGGGGACCTGACCGCTGCCAATTCTCGATTGGCCGAGGCGCGTAA
>JABAAC010000019.1 GCA_014238965.1 Phycisphaerales bacterium
AAAATCCTACGCCTTGACGAGCCGGCCAGCGACCGAGATGCCAGCCATGGCATTTCGTGTATCAACGATGAGCGACGCGTGGTCACCAATGATGGTCCAATCAATCGCATCATGATTGGTCACGATCAACACCGCATCGGCGGCGGCAAGATGCGCCGCGTCCAGCGGTACAGATGACAGATCGATCGCGTGTCGCTTCATCGCAGGGAAGTTCGGACAGTGCGGATCGTGATACGAAACCTCGCAGCCGCGAGCCTGTAATTGTTCAATGATCGGCGCTGCTGGCGTCTCTCGGATATCAGAGACGTTCGGCTTGTAAGACACGCCAACCACCATCACACGTGACCCAGCAGTGGCGTCGCCAAGCTCAAAGCAGACGCGATCGACCACGTGGCTTGGCATGGCCGTGTTGATTTCACCGGCCAGTTCGATGAACTGGGTCTCACCACCGCACTGCTTGGCACGCCATGACAGATAGAATGGATCAATTGGAATGCAGTGTCCACCGAGGCCGGGCCCTGGCCAGAAAGCCTGAAAGCCAAATGGCTTTGTAGCGGAGGCCTTGATGACCTCCCACACATCAATGTCCATCTTCTCGAAGGCAAGTTTGAGCTCGTTGACCAAGGCGATATTGACGCAGCGGTAGACGTTTTCGACGATCTTTGCCGCCTCAGCAATTTCCACCGACGACACCGCGACAACATCGCAAACAACTCGTTTGTAGAACTCGCAAGCCAGCTCGCAAGCGGTTTCATCGATGCCCCCGACGACCTTGGGAATGGACGCTGTTTCGAAAACAGCATCGCCCGGATTTTCTCGTTCGGGACTGTACGCCAGGAAGAAGTCGACACCGCACGTCAATCCGCCAGCCTCCAGAATCGGCAGCATGACTTGGCGTGTTGTCCCTGGCCAAGTGGTCGACTCAAGGACGATAAGCATCCCGGGCTTGAGCACCTTGGCGACCATTTCAGTGGATTGAATGACGTATGAGAGATCAGGTGTGCGATCCTCACCCAACGGGGTTGGAACACACAACACGACAATGTCGCAGTGCTTGATGTCTGCTGGGTTCACCGTCGCCGAAAACCGCTCCGCCGATGCCAACTCCTGAAAGGGGTCATCCGCTAGGTGCCCGAGATAGCTGCGCCCGGCAATGAGCGATTCGATCTTGGATGGATCGACGTCAAACCCGCAAACGCCGTACCCGGCCCGGTTCACCGCGCAGGCCAAGGGAAACCCGACATAGCCCATGCCGACGATGGCGACCGTGGCTGTTGAGTTCACTATTCTCTGCTGGACCTCAGTTTTCAATTGGTTGTCAATCGTCGTCGCTTGGGGTGTCACAATAGAATTCTCCAGTTCGAACGCACCAGAATACACGCCAGTATGCGGGTGCAAAAGTCATGACCGCACTACTGCCCGCCAAGCCTCTCACGGAGGCCGCATGCACGAGACGAAAGGAACTGCGGCCTTGCCGGTCGGCATCGCCTATCTCAACCAGACTCGATTATAATACCCCGCCGTTAGCTCGCACCGTAGGCTTCCACATCTAGTCAATAGAAAATGCCTGCCATTCGCGATCTGAATTGTGAAGGTGCGACCCAATACATTGAGGCGGCCATACAATTGGTCAGAGTCAAAATCACGAGTAAAATCTATAGGTGCTACCGCTGACACCATTCTGCTTGAACCAGGTCCGACGATCACAAATACGTTTAGGCTTCTATAGGAAGATCAACGACGCATACACAGGAATAGTCCTTGCCTAAAGAACCGCAACAACGAACGCAAGCCAAACCCACGCTGTTGATGCGGTGGTCGCTTGTAGGGGTAGTTGTAAACCGAGGACTGTCAGTGATCAGTCTTGTTCTACTGGCACGAATTGTAGGCGCTGAATCGCTCGGGGTTTGGGCCTTTGCCACAACCATTTCCGCCTTGGTAGCAAGCATATCCAATATCGGAATGCACTTGGATGCTCAGCGATCGGTTAATGGACGGTTAGTCAGTCCAGATGGTCGCCGACGAGTCTGGATTGTACTCATGGCAATTGGTGTTGCCGGTACTAGCATCGGATTACTTGCGGGATTGGCAACTTCAAGATTCGAGGTGGCTACAGCAGTCCCGCCCCACATCTGGGTGGCAACAATTGCACTTATCGGCCTAGGCTTATCTGCCAACAACTTCGCACACCGCCTGTTGATCGCGAGAGAACGTGTCGCGCTGGCATTCATCGCTACAGATGGTTTACGTCACACCGCGTTCATATTGATCGTGTACTTCATGAGCGTCAACATCCCACAACTCCTCTGGGTATACGGTGCCGCTTGTGCTGGGACCGCGATGGTGGCGTGGCTTCTACTGCTTATGCTTGAGCCGACAGTCATACTGGGACCAAAATCGAAGCTGCCCGTTATGGAAGCTGTTCGGTCAGGAACGAGCGTCTTGTCCGTGTCGATCGTGTTCTCGCTGCGGCGGCAGGGCGATGTTCTACTGCTTGGTGCAATGCTCACAGATGTTCAATACGCCATCTATTTTGCAGCCGCACGAGTTGCACAAATGGTCGCAATGGGAATGGCATCTCTCGCGGACCCACTCGGGCCGCGGATCGGATCACAGTACATTGATGGCAACATCAGCGATGCTCAAGATACGATCTCAACTGTGACCAAGAGATCGGCCGCCTTGACCGTAACCATGGTCGGGGTGCTTCTACTCACTGGCAGTTGGGTTCTGCAGTTGTTTGGACCAGAATTCTCTGCTGGATACTGGGTACTCGCTTTCCTGTCTACAGGACTGCTTATGCAAGCTCTCCTCGGACCGACCGGCATGATCCTGCAGTTTTGTGGCCACGCTTGGCGCTGCGCAAGCATTGAGGGCCTCTTAGCAGTACTCGGCCTGCCCCTTCTCTGGGCCGCAACCATTGTTGCCGGAATCAATGCCACTGCCGCTGTTGCCGGAGGGATCATGATTCTATGCGCCGCCTTCGAGGCTCGGGCAATCTTCAAGCTCACATCGCTGCGAAGCTGGCTACCAATCCCATCTCGCTGAATAAATACCCATGGCGGTGTGGCGCAGGACGGTACTCGTTCATCACAGCTATGATATAAATATTCGCATTTTATAATATAGGGCCTCTCAGTTCAGCCAGATAACAGAGTTGGGACCACATAAGTCGACCAAAGAACTGTGGAACAGCAA
>JABAAC010000013.1 GCA_014238965.1 Phycisphaerales bacterium
AAAATCCTACGCCTTGACGAGCCGGCCAGCGACCGAGATGCCAGCCATGGCATTTCGTGTATCAACGATGAGCGACGCGTGGTCACCAATGATGGTCCAATCAATCGCATCATGATTGGTCACGATCAACACCGCATCGGCAGCGGCAAGATGCGCCGCGTCCAGCGGCACGGATGACAAATCAATGGCATGCCGCCTCATCATTGGAAACACTGGGCAGTGGGGATCGTGATACGTCACATCGCACCCGCGATCCTGTAATTCTTCAATGATCGGCGCTGCAGGTGTCTCGCGGGTGTCGGATACATTGGGCTTATACGAGACTCCAATAACGAGAACCTTGGACCCGACCACCTGATCTCCAAGAGCGGCACAGATTTGGTTGACGACATGCATTGGCATTGCCGTATTGATCTCACCAGCAAGTTCAATGAACCGCGTCTCTCCTCCGCATTGACGCGCCCGCCACGACAGATAGAACGGGTCAATTGGTATGCAGTGACCCCCAAGGCCCGGGCCCGGCCAAAACGCCTGAAATCCAAATGGTTTGGTCGCGGAGGCTTTGATGACTTCCCACACGTCGATTCCCATCTTGTCAAAGGCCAACTTCAATTCGTTGACCAATGCAATGTTGACGCAGCGATAAACATTTTCGACGATCTTGGCTGCTTCGGCTGTTTCGACCGACGACACTGGAACGACCTCGCACACGACACGTTGATAAAACTCACATGCTAAATCGAGAGCAGCAGCATCAATTCCACCAACGACCTTTGGGATGGATGCTGTTGCAAACACCGCGTCGCCTGGATTCTCGCGTTCAGCGCTATAGGCAAGAAAGAAGTCAACTCCACACCTGAGACCACCGGCTTCCAGTATCGGCAACATCACCTCACGTGTGGTCCCCGGCCACGTCGTCGATTCGAGCACTACCAACATCCCTGGCTTCAATATCGAAGCGACCATCTCTGTTGATTGAATGATGAATCGAAGATCTGGCGTGTTGTTCTCACCCAGCGGTGTTGGTACACACAACACGACGATATCGCATCGTTTGAGATCATCAGGATTCATGGTGGCAGAAAACTGAGCCGATTCCGCAAGCTCTTGAAACGCCGCATCGGCCATTTCGCCGAGATAACTTCGACCTGACAACAGCGCATCAATTTTCGTTGGGTCAATATCAAATCCGGACACGGAATAGCCAGATCGAACAATCGCACATGCCAACGGAAAGCCGACATATCCCATGCCCACAATTGCTGTCAGGGCTGAAGACTCGACGATTCTGCTTCGAGCAGCTTCGTACACCTGGCCCTGTCTTGGCATCGGCCTTCTTGTCACGTCGATCTCTCCGTCGGTTTCCGCCAGCACACCGAGAGCGGACACCCATCGTACCACGGCCACAAGCCCCCCTCCCACAGTCAACTTCGTGCCAACACTCTGCTGCGAAGCACCGCACTACCAACGCATGAGCACGTATTCATAAACACTACAGCCAATCCCGTCCTGATCGTATGCCTGTCATCCTGCCGCGCAATACACCCCGCCAACAGCACCATTGGTGTCTATGATGCCGCCCTGACTGGAGGGCCATCGGTCATGCCTGGCACTGTCTTATTTTCAGCCAATCGGGTGTATGCACTTAGTAATTCTCGGAGGCAGTTGATCGAGCACTTCCTGGATGCTCAGTGGCGGGTTGTCATTGCAACAGCGGACCGCACTGCTTCGCCTCTTGATGACCTGCCGATACACCGGGCATATGTGCCCTTTCAACGCGGTCGACCCGCCCCACTCAAAGAGTGGCGCGCGTACAAGTCCATGGCCAAACTGTGCCGAGCATGGAGGCCAGACCTAGTCCAACAGTTTCATCCGCGGCCAGTTGTTCTTGGAAGCCTTGCTGCCCGCCGCGAACTTGGCAAATCAGTCCGCATCGTCAACACGATCACGGGCCTTGGAAATATGCTTGATGGCGGCACGATCAGAACAACAATCGCCGCACTGGGGTTCCGACGAGCCCTCACTGCGTCCGACACCACGGTGTTCCAGAATCCTGACGATCGCGACCTTTTCATACGCAACAAGTGGGCTGCCGCCCAAAACACAAGGCTCATCACTGGATCCGGCGTCGATCTCGATCAGTTTGCGTTTGTCGACCGCTCAAGGCGGAACAACGACTCGCCAACAGTCGTGCTCGCCACCCGCCTGATTGCCAAGAAGGGAGTGCCAGAGTTTGTCTCGATTGCAAATCGCATCAGAAAGCGGTGGCCCAACGCAACATTCCTGCTCGCTGGCGAATGTGAGGCTGCACATCCCGATGCAATCCAAGAGGAATGGGTGCAGTCGCAATCCGACATCGAGTACGTCGGGCACGAGGCAGACATCACGTCGTTCCTCCACCGTGCCGATCTTTTGCTCTATCCATCGTCCTACCGCGAAGGTGTTCCAAGAATTGTCATGGAGGCAGCCGCCACCGGACTTCCGACCGTCGCCTTTGATGTTCCTGGTGTCCGCGAAGCCATTCAACATGGCATCTCTGGCCGATTGGTTCCGCAGAGTGATCTTGACGCAATGACGGTCGCCGTCAATGACATACTCAGCAGTAAAGAACTCAGGTTATCACTTGGGAATGCCGCGCGACAACTCGCGGAGCAATCGTTTGACGTCCGATCCGTTCAAAGACAGTATCTCGACGTCTACAAACAGTTGGGCATTGCGATCTAGATGTACTTCGCATCCACCAACCGGCACGCTTCAACGATACGATCAGCGAACGCTTGCATTGCTTGCGGCGTAATCAAATGGTGACACGGGAAGCACAAGCAACGTTCTCCAAGCGACTGCGCATTGGCACATCGATCACTGGGTGCCCATTCCCGAAGCGCCGATTCGCGGTAGATCTCCGGGCAACTTCCGACGCCAATCGGTAAGCCGATTTCGGACACCGCATGAAGAACCCCATCGCGCCGACTACACGCATGTTTTGCATCCGATCGAACCATGGCGTACACCCGATACCACGCTGGATGATGATCCGGTTCACACAATGGGAATTCGAGCCAATCAATCACGGAGAGTCTCTCTGCGAGGATTTTGGAATTGCGCGATCTTGCCGCGATCCAACCATCAAGTTTCGTAAGCTGAACCTTTCCAATGGCCGCTTGTAAACACGTCATGCGAAGATTGGATCCAAGGGACTCCGCCGACCACGCAAACTGGTTGCTCGGTGTGTGAGAATCCACTTTCCGGCGGCAGCGGCCGTGGTCGCGAAATGACCACACGCGATCTGCGAGTTCCGGATCTGCGACTCCCAACATCCCCCCCTCACCACCCGTCGACATGATCTTATCTTGACAGAACGACCAACTTCCGAACTGACCAAATGTTCCTGCCCACCGGGTATTGCCCATGGCATCGTGCCGGGTCGCGCCGTGTGCTTGGGCCGCATCCTCAACGATCACAATGCCGTTCGCCTTCGCCCACGCCTGAATCGCCACAATGTCGGCAACCCAGCCGCCAATATGCACCACAATCGCAACCACAGTCTGGGACGTCCGAGCAGCCTCGAGTGATTCAACTGTGACGCAGCCTGTTCGTGAGTCAACATCTGCAAATACTGGTCGTGCGCCTGCTATCGCTACCGCCATTCCAGTTGAAACATGCGTGCGAGCTGGCACAATGACTTCCCCGCTCGCATCAAGTCGAAGCGCGCGAATCGCAGCTTCCAAGGCCACGGTTCCATTTGCCATGGCAAAGGCGTGTTGGCAGCAAGACACCGCAGCCCACTCAGATTCAAACTCAGTGACCTCAGGTCCTGTCCATTGGTTCACACGGCCGGACTCAAGCACGCGGACAACCGCGGCAATCTCATCTTCTTCGAAGCGAGGCCAACTTGGGATATCAATGTCCGCCATCGAGTGCATATCCATGTCGCTCCATTGTTCCAGACCCATGATTCATGAGCGTACGAATCGCGGAAGCATCCAGTATCTCACGTTTGCTAACAATGTGATTGCGAATCGCACCGGTCGCTGACAAGATGTGATTGTATTCGATTTGCTTGCCCAGGCCTTCTGCAAGTAATGCAAGACGTCCGGCTGCATCATCGAGAATGTCATCATATCGCACGTAATGGCAATTACGTTGATCGCGACTATCAAAGAACCCATCGACACCGCGCACGCACTCGATCCACTGCATCGCTGCATAACTACTTGGCGTCAATTTTTCCGGTGGAAGAGCCTGCTGTGGAACGACTGGCCCCCAGGCAGACTGTCCCGGCCCGACGAACCGCCGGCGGATTGAGCGGACAACTGCCATGGGTAAGTGTCGCGCCGGCACATATCTCGCCTTCTTGGCGAGATAGCCAATATCGAGCGGCGCAGATAGGCGTCTGAGCGTGCTTGGGATTGTGTCAATTGGGTGCCGCACGATTTGAACAAACATCGCCTCTGGAAAGCACTGGGCCACGAAGTCCACTCGCAGACAATTTGCGCATGTCTTCTCGACAAGCACGCTGCATCCACTCGTTCTGGACTGCCGCCGAAATGCTGCTCGAATTCGATTGCGGATTCGTGGACGAAGCCGTTCTGCGGGAATCGCATCATTTGGATACCCGCCATTGCCAATTCGCCACAATGAATTCAGCTCATCGCAAGGCCATGTCGCAAAGCCAGGCAATCGGCACATCGCATCTCGAAGCATATTTGTGCCTGATCGGGGTGCCCCCAAGATGATGACGATTTGATCTACCGACACAATATGACCTCGCTGCGGAACAAAATGAAAAGGCTACCATTTCGGCCATGCTGACAAGTCGCCAAATGCGTATCAAGCGATGCTTCGACATAACTATGGCCACGTGCGTTCTTGCTCTGGCATGGCCGATCATCGTATTGCTCATCGGCATGGCCTCAATTGACACGGGATCCTTTGGGATCTTCTCGCAAACAAGAGTTGGACGATTTGGCCGGCCATTCAAACTGTACAAAATCAGAACCATGCGGAGAGGTCAAGGGGGCGCAATGCTGACTATTGCAGGCGACGTGAGGGTCACGCCACTTGGACGAATGCTCAGGCAATGGAAACTGGATGAACTGCCGCAATTCTGGAATGTGCTCAGTGGGTCGCTTTCGATCGTCGGGCCTCGACCTGATGTTGCTGGATTTGCTGATCAACTGCAAGGACTCGATCGGCACATTTTGGATGTCCGACCTGGCATAACAGGGGCTGCATCGGTGCGGTGGAGGCGAGAAGAATCACTTCTTGCTGAGATGCCTGATCCGGTGACATTCAACCGAGAAGTCGTTTGGCCGGATAAGGTGCGCTGCAATCTTGATTACATCAATCATTGGTCACTCATGGGCGACATCCGCGTGGTGCTCGGAACACTGCTGCCAGCGCTCATCGAGACACGCTGGCAAACCGTGACACTTGAAGATCAAAATAAACTGCTGCAGACCGCAGCGAGATTTGCAACCAACTCTGCAATATGATCGTGGACGCCTAGTTTAGTGCGGCATGAACGTCTAGATAATGTCCCCTTGTAAGGGCTCCAAATAGCATGCGCATCGGATTTGAGCTGATTACAGCAGCCGAGCGTGTCGAATTGTGAGGCTAACGCTGATCTCTATTCGATGGCTGATATACTGATCTATCACTGAAGGGGCCAACACTTGTTCATCACACGCCGAAAACTGCGAAGATACACGCTCTCCGCTCGGCGAGATCTCTTAGCCCTTCCGCGATTTTGCAAACTCGGCATGATGGTGGCCTTTGATCTTGTGGCCGTCTCAGTATCGCTCATTCTGGCGTTTGAGATGCGTTACGGAGACGCGTTCGAGCTTTCTTTGATCTCTAACTGGCTCTGGGTGTTCATACTTATACCTGTATTGACGATTCCGATTTTCGTTGGCTTTGGCCTGTACCGACAAGTCATTCGGTACATCGGCGATCGGGCAGCAATTCAGATCTTGCTCGGCACTGCAACCCTCGCGGTCCTGATTCCAACAATCGCCACCATCCTTGAGTACGACATGTACCGGGCGGCTGTAATGGTCACCTTCTTTGTGATTGCAACAGCCCTGGTTGGCGGAAGTCGATTTGGCATGCGGGCGGTCTTTCGTCCACGCGGATCAAGACGCCATGCTGACCGAGTTATTGTGTGGGGTGCTGGCCATACCGGGCTTCAGCTCGCTGGCGCATTACACGTCGATCGTCGATGGACCCCAGTTGCATTTGTAGATGATGAC
>JABAAC010000012.1 GCA_014238965.1 Phycisphaerales bacterium
AGTGTCGAAACGACCAGTCCCACCCGATGCCGCGACGTGAACTTCCGCCCGCGATACCAAAGGCTCGGGGGATAGGCCTCCACCGCATCGCCTTCGAGATAGCGCCCCAAGTCGGCGGAGAAGTCCGAAGCCGAGTCGTAGCGCCGCCTCCGGTCCTTCTCCAGGGCCTTGCCAGTGATCCAGTCAAGATCACCACGCAGTAATCGTCCCAGGGCCGAGGGCGAGGACTGGTGCCGAAGCGCGATCTCATCGACCTCATTCGAGGTTGAGAAACGCACCGACACCCGGGCCGGCTGATCCTCCTGGATCATGCGGCGCACTTCGTCCAGGCCAGCCTTTAACAGCGTCTCGCGATCGAAGACCGGCCGACCACAGAGCAGTTCGTAGAGCATGGCCCCCAATGAGTAGACATCGCTGCGGGTATCGACATCAAGGCCACTCAATTCGGCTTGCTCCGGGGCCATGTAGGCCGGCGTTCCGATGAACTGGCGGAGGCCCGTGAACAAGGTCATGTCCGTGAGTTGGTGCCCCAACGCCTTGGCGATGCCAAAGTCAATGACCTTTACGACGGGGCGGCCATCGTGGCTGGTTACCAGCACATTGGTGGGCTTGAGATCACGATGAATGACGCCTTTCATGTGGGCGTGCTGCACCGCATCGCAGACTTGTCGGAACAACTCGATCCGGTCCCGCAGGCTGAGCAGGTGCCGATCGCAATAGGTGGTGATCGGCTCGCCGCGAACGAGTTCCATTGCGAAGTAGGGGTAGCCTGACTCCGTTGCGCCCGCGTCGAGGATCCGGGCAATTCCTGGATGATCCATCATCGCCAGCGCCTGTCGCTCAGCGTGGAAACGGGCGAGCACCTGCTGCGAATCCAGCCCGGGTTTGAGGACCTTCAATGCCACCTGGCGACGGATGGGTACCTGTTGTTGGGCCATGTACACCAAGCCAAAACCCCCCTCGCCGATGCGTTCCAAGATCTTGTACGAGCCGATGACAGTGCCGATCTCGGCCCCGATGTCTTCGGTCATAGTGGTGTCGGACGTCCGGTCTACCTCGAACTCGAGGAGTTCCGCAATACGCGGTCGAAGTGGTTGATCTTCTTCGGCGAGCGCATCGAGGAAACGTGCCCGCGACGCATGGTCAAGTTCAATCGCTTCATTGAACAGGGTCTTGATTCGGTCCCAATCATTCATCGTCATCGAGTCCCTCCGTCTGGAGTTGGTTTGCCAGCCAAGTCTTGGCGAATCGCCAGTCGCGCTTGATCGTTCGCTCGGAGCAGGACAGCAAGTCGGCGATTGCTGAAATCTCAAGACCGCCAAGCACCCGGAGGATCACAACCTCGCAGGCACGTGGGTCTCTCTCTTCTAGGCGACGCATGGCGTTGGCAAGGGACACAGTTTCCTGAGAATCAATAGAAAGAGGGGCTTCGAAGTCCCAGTCGCCCTTGATGCGTCGGCGATCGCCCCCACGTTTCAGTCGCCCACGGCTTCGTGCGTGGTCGATGAGGACGTGCTTCATGGCCTTGGCAGCCATGGCGATGAACACGCGCTGCCCCATGCCCCCCGAGGCGGTTCCGAGTCGGGTCCACGCTTCATGTACCAGCGCCGTGGGCTGCAACGTGTGATCCGCCCGCTCTTGGGCCATCTTCTGCACGGCGATGGCGTGCAGGTACTGATAGACAGTGTCCTGGAATTCCTTCTTGTTGGACGCTCCACCCATCCTTGCATCCTATCGGTACCTGTGATCGCATCTAGGATCCAGAGGCCAAAGCAGGATGCCACAGGCCAGCATGCGCTCGCCAGTGGCGCTAACCTTCAATCTCCGTGGGCAGGGGTATCCGTCTTGGCTGGTGGCGTTGGCTTCACCGGGCGAATCCAGACACGTTTGAAGTCGATGGGGTGGCTTTCGCCTTGCAGCGCAATCCAGCCGCGATTCCAAGCTACGACATCGTCTTTGATGAGCTGCTCAGCATCAGGATCGCTGGGGTCAAGCTGTGGGCTGTCGTACATG
>JABAAC010000011.1 GCA_014238965.1 Phycisphaerales bacterium
CCAATCAATCCAAGACAGAACTGAACCCTCATAGGCACCGGCACCACCGATACCATAATCACCCCGCCACAAAAGATCACTCTGGCCGTCACCATTGAAATCGGACTTCGCAGATCGGAACACACCACCAAAATTGTCCTCTTCTTCGGTCAATCCACTTGCTGCGTCTACATATTGAAAGTTAATCGTTGCAGAGAGCGCGTATCCAGCGGCATAGGTAAGTCGGCCGATCAGAACGCGTCCGTCTGTGGCGGTTCCCTGTGAATCGTCGGGCGTCACAAACCAAGCGCCGTTTGAAATCACCAACGCGCCACCGCTATTGAAGTCGGTGTAATCAATGCCAATGTCGAGCATCTCGTTGCCGGTCTGATCGGTCAAGCCAATTGTGACCCAGCTATCAGCGGCCATCGATGGCCAGGTGCTCTCTAGAGCAGCATTACGGTTCGCGGTCGTATTTTCATTGCCATTTGCTGATTGAAAGAAGCCACTTGGGTCAGTCGTTGAAAGAACGAGGTTGGCGGGCACTGGCTTGCCATTCACTGCATTCAGGTGGTCTGCCACGTTATCAAACGTCAAGTACACGTCCATACGAACAAGATTCCGAGCATCTGGAGTCAGCCAGCCTGTCTGATCGACAACGGTCTTCTCGAACTCAACGCCAATTGGAGCTGCCATCACAGATGATGCCAGCCCAATAGCTCCGATACTTCCAATAGTCCAAGTGCGTGGGAAAGTCTTCATAACTGCGTGTGGTCTCAGAAGCGCTAAGACCTGTACTCCATGCTGAGGCTCCAATTGGCATGAATCCGCATACGAGCGACTTAGCCGTGAAACCGTACTATCAATAATTCACTACATCACTTCAGGCCGTTGCAATCGGCCACATCACCCACAGATAGTACTATGGACATTGATTCGTATGATGATTTGTACGGTATTGGTCCATCATTTAGGTGCCTTCTGCAAATCACCTCCTATAGGAGCCCCTCAATGCCACACATACTTCGGCTTGGACGGGTTATGCTGGGTCTGCTTCCCCTTGCTCTTCAACCAGCAGCGACGGCAGAAATCCCTCCCCTCAAGCCCACTTGGACCACCCGAGATACCCAACTTGTCGTGGATCGGCTGAATCTCACTGGTTCTGACTCGGCAGAGATCATTGCCCGCCTACTCAAGGACTACGAGACCCAGTGGGTCGCTGGGCGAGCCGCCCTAACCGCTGAGGCAGGGAAAAACACACCTAAGGAATCCGCGATCGAAGCGGTTCGGGCATTTCAATCCCTACAACGCCAACTCTCCAAGACGCTAACAACGGACATTGAGGTGATCCTCACTCCCGAGCAACGCCAACCCTGGTCCCGCTTACAGGATGAAATGTGGCGGCTTCGGCGGCTCAGGTTCGGCCAGCTCACAGGCGAGTCCTATGAACTCTCAAGTCGATTCGCCTCCACCAACCTCGCTCAAAGCATAGCTGAGCCACTTGAAGCTCAGACCATCATCGATAACTGGTCATCAGCCATCGCTCCACTGCTCGCGAGCCGAGAGCCCTTTGACATCGAAGGACCAACTCGATTTCGATATCTCGTCATGGAGAGGCGTAATGATGAGGCATTTGAATACCTCATGGCATGGGTAGATATTCGAGTCAGCATCAGAGATCGGACGCTCGAGGCCGTGGAGCAACTCGCAAAGCTCATGCCTTCTGAGCATGCATCAGAATTTGCATTGGCAATTGAAGCAGACATACTGCCGTTCAAGCCACGGCGTCGCCCGGTAGATCGCCTACACCGAAAACTGTGTGGTGATGATTCCATTTCGGTGGAAGAGCAAGCCTCGATTCATAGGATTTACAGCGTATATCTCTTAGATGTTGCTGAACTTGAAATGGCACGACAAGAAATAGAACGCTCGTTGCAGCCAGCCACGATGCGATCCCAAATGCAGCGTCGCACTGGCAGGCCCACATTAGTTCCACAACTTCAGCAAGCTAGGCTTGAGAATGAACTTGCGTTTCAGCAGCGGTCCAATCAGGCATTACTGGAATTGTGCGAGATTGTTGATGATGAAGGCTGTGATTCAAGCCCCCCGCCGACCCGCCGATCCCCACAATCAAACACCGCAGTGGATCGATCGGTCCACCCAAGCGGGCTGCCATCCCAAAGTGACGGTTCGCCTCAAAAACGACCAAAGGGCCCCGCGATAACGCCCACTGGTCCGCGCAAGGAAAACCCCGGTCCCGCGTTCCCTGAATGCTCCTGAATGTATAGCCTCCTTGCACATCTTCATTGGACGCCACGCCTCCGCTCTATCGAGCGAACGCTTCACGAACTCCAAGGCTCCGAGCTTTCTTCGCACCGATTCGTTGATGTTGGATGTGGGCCAGCATGGCTCGCAACACTTGCTCAATCACTGTGTTGCGAATACTTGGGCGTGGACCCAGCACTTCGAAAGGCTCGTGAGGTGCCAGGTGGTCGCATAGAGCCATTGGATGCAAATAGTGTTCTCAATGAACTCCAACCAACCGACATCGTCGTGCTAAATGGCGTCGCGCATCACCTCGATGATGTGACCTTTCAACGGCTACTCAAGAAAACCAGGGACTGCACAGCTCTCGTATTGTGCGATCACCGAGCGGAGCCCTCCAATCACCACATCAACAAATTGCTGCAACGATACGATCGAGGAAATTTTGTTCGACCCTATTCCTCGTTCAGCCAACTATCTGGATATAAGACGACCCACCTTGACTCATTTGAAATCAAATGGCTCGGCATTCCCGTATGGTCTTACTTCACTGGCTTGTATCACCCGACGCGGAGTACACCATGACTGATCAGCGCAAGTGCATCGTAGTCGCGCCGATGCACAATGAACAATCCAATGTTGAGTCCTTTGTGAATCGCCTCAGTGATACCGCTTGCGATGGCTGGGAGCTCATTGCAGTTGATGATGGATCACAAGATGAAACAGTATCTCGGCTCCGCGAAACTGCATGCCACACCTCGCCAAACCGGCTTCGTATTCGGCTTGTCAGCCTGAGTAGAAACTTTGGGCACCAACGGGCACTCATTGCAGGACTCCACGTTGCACTGCGCCGAGCCGATGAACTCGGTGTAGATCGAATCGCTGTCATCGACGCCGACCTTCAGGACCGCCCCGAACATCTCGCAGACCTTCTCAAGGCTTCCAGCGGCATTGATGTGGCATACGCGGTGCGCGCTTCTCGCGGCGAATCCTTCCTGTTCCAAATTGCTGCTACAACCTTTTATAGGATGCTCGCCCGGTGGGCCAAGAGCCCAGTACCCGAAAATGCCGGAACATTCTCAGTGATGAGCACACGGGCCGTTCGAACAATATTGGAAAATGTAGATGAGAATGTATTCTTCCCCGGGCTACGATCCTGGGTCGGATACGAGCAAGTTGCAGTGCCGTTAGATCGAGACGGCCGAGTGGCCGGCCAGAGCAGAGTTGGCATCAAGGGGCTTGTTCGTTTGGCTGTTGGCGCATTGTTTGGATACTCAAGATTGCCGCTCAAACTCATGGTATTCATCAGTACGGGAAGCCTCATGTTGTCAATTATCGCAGTCATTGCAATGACTGCTCTCAAACTGGCTGGGCTTGTTGCTGTTGAAGGAATCGCGTTGGTCGTCGTGTTGATCTTTTTCAATCTTAGTGTTCTTGCCATATTCCTCACTATCTTGGCCTATATGGTCGGACGCAATCCATCACCCGTGCAGGCTCGGCAGCTCTTTGTGATCGGCGGCGAGACATGCCTGAACTGAAACCATCCACGCTGTATCGGAATTCCGATGCGCACACCTACCTCGATCAAGACATCAACGATCCGCACCAACGAGCCGTGGTACGTTCTGTCCTTGCAGCAGCTAGCATTCAACCTGGTGATTGGGTCCTTGAAATTGGCGCCGGAAGTGGCCGATACACCAGATTACTTCTTGACCTCGGCATCAGGGTTATTGCTGCAGAGCCCGATGATTCCTTGCGGTCCAAGCTTTCAGCAACCGCGGGTGATTCTTGTGTCGTCGTATCTGATGCCGTAGGGAAGTCGACCATTTCAGAAGATGTGGTCGCTGTGGTTGGCTTTCATATCCTCCACCATCTAGA
The DNA here is from genome assembly GCA_014238965.1 of Phycisphaerales bacterium. Classification (GTDB taxonomy): domain Bacteria; phylum Planctomycetota; class Phycisphaerae; order Phycisphaerales; family SM1A02; genus JABAAC01. The sequence goes on from JABAAC010000011.1 coordinate 4,123, forward strand.
CACTGCAGTCCTCAACGAGCTGCAAAATCAAATCGCGACCGCCGAAAAACGTTCCTCATGGCGAGGGGCCGCGTTTCTCGAGCCCAATCCACTCAACCCGTTATTCATGGTGCAGGTTATTTGCAGCCCAAGCATTCGCATGAGCGAGGAACGCAGGCTCTGGTCAGTTCGATTTCACGGGCACGGCCCCGGTCGACTCCGGGTGCCATCTCATGTGGGATTGATCCCACCCGCTATCAGTCGCCGAACAGGCTGGGCGCCAGCGCGGCCATTTCAGGTAAAGGGCCGCTGGTGCCCATGGTCGGCTTACAGAATAGTCTCTCGGCGGAAGCCTACGACATGAAACGCGCGCACTATGAAACACTGGCAAACCACGACGTTGACTACTGGTGGTTTCAAACGCGACACGATGTCGTCCTCCGAATGCTCAAGAGGCACCAGCAACTCTCAAATGGCCTACTCGTTGATGTTGGCTGCGGAACAGGAGGCTTCCTGAGCCGCTTCCTCAATGAATCAAGTGGGAACGGCAACGTTCATGGGCTCGACGTCGACAGTCAGAGCATCGCGATCGCAGCCGACCGAGGGGTACGAGCATCAACGATGACTGGGCAAACCCCCACCGCTGATGATGTGCCCTCGCCTCCCACTGCAATGACGATCTTAGATGTCTTGGAACACCTAGATGATCCCATTGCAATGCTTACATCAATGCACGCCATTGCTTCGCCAAGGTGCGTACTCGTTGCCCTGGTCCCGGCCATGAACGTACTGTGGTCACCATGGGACGATCGACTGGGCCACCGACGAAGATATGACCTGCGAATGGTTCGATCTCATGTTTCTGAGGCAGGATGGACCATTCAAAGAGTTCGATACATCTTCCCAAGCATGGTGATTCCTGGCATTCTTCGAGCCCGCTTACTCAACGCTGACAAGTTACCTGCAGACGAGTTCCCATCTGTACCGGGATGGGTCAACTTCTGCCTTCATTGGTGGACTTCGCTGGAGGCCAGGCTACCTTGGTGGCCGATCGGAAGTAGCCTCGCTGTAGTTGCAACGAAAGATCCTTAGCCCGACACTACAAACCCATCTCACGCATAATGGTCGCGGCGACATCATCAGCATCAAAGGCGGACTCGGCCATTGATCGACTTGCTGCCCCCATCTCTGCCAGTCGTGCTGGGTCCTCCAGAAGGCTCAGGATCGCGTCAGCTAGGGCAACAGCATCTCGCACCGGGACCAACTCACCGTTCACCCCGCTTTGAACGGTTTCTCGACAGCCTCGAGCGTCCGTGGTAATGACCGGACGCCCCATAGACATAGCCTCGAGCGTTGAGTGCGGTGTGCCCTCGTGCCAACTCGGAAGTACAAATATGGCCGATTGCGAAATAGCATCTCGAACGAGGTCTTGGCTTTCCAAGAAGCCAAGGGACGTCACATCCCCACGATCAACTGCTGCCTGAAGTTGCTCCTCGGGAATCGCATCGTGGCCAGTTTCTACCATCCCAGCTATTGTGAAGAAAACATCAGGACGTGTTTTTCGAACGATCTGGGCAGCCTTGAGGTACTCATTCACACCCTTGGACCTGAGCAATCGACCGAGCATGAGAATGGACAACCGCTCAGGCAATGGAGTCTCAGGAAATGCTTCTAGATCTACGCCACAACCGGCAGTAACAATTGAATTCGTTGCATCTACTACAACCCGATGATCACGAAGTGAGGCAAGATCATCTGGGTTCTGGGCGATAACACAGGTAGCGTTCGTTGAACTCCTTCGCAGAAGGCGCCATACAATGCGACTTGTCAGACTGCTACTGAGCAACAGACGACCAAGTCCACAAAACACAATTCCAATCCGACGAATGCCTGCGAGGCGCCCTGCAATGGGCCCATACAAGTTTGGCTTGATTGTCCAGGTCAGCAACACGTCTGGCCGGGTCCGGCGAAACAACCGCCACATTTTCCAAGTCAGCCAGATGTCCCCAAGGACTCGAATTCGATTGCGAGCAATTGGGAGATGCTCGCACCGAACTCCCATGGCAACCATTTGTTCAGCGACGCCGTCACCCGGCTGAAGATCTGTCGCCACTGTGACCTCGTGGCCGGCACGCTGCAACGCCCTTAAGAGCGGCGATCTGAAGTAGACCAACGCCCGGCTGAATCCTTCAATGAGAAGTACGTGTGCCATACAAGTAGTCGGATACCATACCTGCCCGCTTCCATCACAGGAGTCCTGACACATGCGTGTGCTTATCACCGGTGCGGCCGGCTTTATTGGGTCCTTTACGACGCATCGCCTTCTTGATCAAGGTGAGACCGTCATCGGCCTAGACAATCTGAATGATTATTACGATCCAACACTTAAAGATGCTCGGATAGCACGCATTCAAGATCGATCAGACGCAAACCGATTTGAATTCATCAAAGCCGACATCACAGACTCGGGTGCTATGGCTCACATATTTGAGTCTGGAAAGTTCGACCGCGTGGTCCACCTCGCCGCCCAAGCTGGCGTGAGGTACTCAATTGAAAATCCCCACGCTTACGCATCTGCGAACCTCACTGGGTTCTTGAACATTCTTGAAGGATGTCGGCACAATAACATCGAGCACCTCGTGTACGCCTCTACGTCCTCTGTATATGGCAGCGACACAAGCATGCCATTTTCTGAGCACGTTGGAGCAGACCATCCTCTGACGTTCTATGCGGCAACCAAACGGGCCAACGAGTTGATGGCGCACTCTTACTCCAACCTCTTCAATCTCCCATGCACTGGCCTTCGGTTCTTTACGGTCTATGGCCCTTGGGGACGCCCTGATATGGCCTTATTCCTCTTTACCAAGTCGATCTTGGATGGCAAACCAATCAACGTCTTCAACCACGGAGAACACCAGCGTGACTTCACGTACGTGGAAGACATTGTGTCTGGAGTTGTATACGCCTTAAATAATCCAGCAACATCGGCTGATCACTATGATCCAAGGTCACCAGATCCAGCGATCAGCTCCGCTCCCTGGCGTGTGTACAACATTGGAAATGGGAAGTCGGTTGGATTGATGGAATTCGTCAAAGTGCTCGAGGTAAAACTCGATCGCAAAGCGGATATCAATATGCTGCCCATGCAACCTGGTGATGTCCTCGCGACATGGTCCGACACCAGTGACCTTAAGACGGACTTTGACTATCAGGCCACCACTTCAATCGAAGAAGGGGTCGGAAAGTTTGTGGACTGGTACCTCGAATACTACAGCC
>JABAAC010000071.1 GCA_014238965.1 Phycisphaerales bacterium
CTGGATGGTATCTCGTCCTACACGGCCGGAAGCGGTCATAACTCTGCTCCCAAGTTCTCCATAAGGCGTTCCTGAAATGTGTGGCCTGTGTGGCATTCTCTGCCTGGATGATCATCAACACGTAGTTCCAAGCGGCCTCATTGCCATGCGAGACACCATGGTGCATCGGGGCCCAGATGGTGCTGGCATGTGGACGTCGTCTGATCGCAAGGTGGGCCTCGCCCACCGAAGACTCTCCATTATTGACCTCTCTGATTCGGCCGCCCAGCCAATGGGGACCGCTGATGGCATGGTGCAGTTGGTGTTCAATGGTGAGATTTACAACCACGCGGCCCTTCGAAAACAATTGATAGCAGAGGGTGTTGGCCCCTGGACCACTGACCACAGCGATACAGAAGTGTTACTTCGCGGGTTCCTCCACTGGGGCATTGATGTCATCCACCGGCTTGATGGCATGTTTGGAATCGCAATCTGGGATGGGCGGTCCGAGGACTTGTGGCTCGTGCGAGATCGCCGAGGCATCAAGCCCATGTATTGGACACGGCACAATGGCCGCATTCTCTTTGGAAGCGAAATCAAGGCCATCATTGAAGATCGCGCCATTCCACGCGCCATCAATGAAGAGGCGATGTATCACTATCTGTCATTTCTCACCACACCCGCGCCGCACACGCTCTTTAAGGGAATCCAAAAGATCCCAGACGGATGCTTAGTGCACATCAACAAAGCGGGCGATATTCAAGAACGCCGGTGGTATGAACTCTGGGACCACGTCGAGCCCGTCTCCGAACGCACAGATGATGATATTGCTGCTCGTGTCCTCGAAGAGCTCAAGCGTAGTGTCATCGCGCGTAAAGAGAGCGATGTCCCAGTCGGTGTCTTTCTCTCTGGCGGAATTGACTCGTCAACAAACGCGGCGCTCTTTAGCGATGGCAACACTTCGACTGTCAAGACATTTTGCATCGGGTACGAGAACAGCGACACGTACACAAACGAAACACACTATGCGCAGCAGATGGCCGATGTCGTCGGATCTGAACATCATGAACTGCTTCTCACGCAGCAAGATCTCCTTGATTTCATCCCCCGCATGATTGAGCTGCAAGATGAGCCAATTGCCGATCCTGTGTGCGTCCCGGTCTACTTCGTGTCCAAGCTCGCTCGTGATAATGGCGTCATTGTTGCCCAGGTTGGCGAGGGAGCAGATGAACTTTTCTGGGGATACGAGAGCTGGGCCACCTATCTCAAACTCGCTAAACTCAATGCGCTGCCAGTTCCACGCTTCGCAAAGCGGGCGGCGCTCTCGGCGCTTCGCGCGACGGACCGTCAGCGGAGCTATCAGTATGAATTGCTCAGGCGCGGCGCGCACGGCGAACCCGTCTTCTGGAGCGGCGCCGAGGCATTCCAAGAAGCGGAAAAGCAAGAACTGCTTGGCGGCGACCTCAAGCGTACGCTCGGCGACCTGACTTCGTGGGATGCGATCGCTCCAATACACAAGAGGTTTGAGCAGGGTGCGTGGGAAAAATCACACCTGGCGTGGATGTCCTTTGCAGATCTGAGCCTTCGGCTTCCTGAGCTTCTACTGATGCGGGTCGACAAGATGAGCATGGGTGTCAGCCTAGAGGGGCGCGTTCCATTCTTAGATCATCGATTTGTTGAGTATGCCATGGGCATTGGCCAACAAGCAAAAACTCGCGGCAATGTGTCGAAGTCTATTCTTAAGAAAGCAGTCAGGGGAGTCATTCCAGACAACCTCATTGACCGCAAAA
>JABAAC010000184.1 GCA_014238965.1 Phycisphaerales bacterium
GGTGCCGATGCCCTGCAGTACACCAGTTTGGTGTTGATTCATGCTTGGGCGCGTCGCCTACGGAATCGATACCCCCTTCATAGTGAGGTTCCAAACGGAATGATACGCCGCACACGTACCGGTTTTACGCTGATCGAAATTCTCATTGTCGTGGTGATCCTTGGCATTCTTGCCGCAGTGGTCATCCCGCAGTTCACCAATGCCGCCGATGACGCAAGCGTTTCCTCGGCTCGCACGCAACTGCAGACGATGCGCAGTCAGATCGAACTCTATCGCGCCCAGAAAAGCGTGTATCCAACCGCCACTGGAACAGCTGTCTTCCCCCTCGACCTCAACTGGCCCACCCCCGCCGACCACGACGGCAACGGCGACCAGAACCAATGGGATGACCTGATCGCCGGCGGGTACATGCGATCCAGCCCAACCTGGCCCAACCTATTCACCGGGAGTTATAACGCCGCCAGTGGCAACTTCACGCTGGTGCTTGCCACGCCGTTCTACGACGTCGACGGCAATGGCACAGCAGATGCCGCCGATGCCACCTACGTTCTCAACCAGTGGTGACCTGAAATTGCGTGCGGCACTGCCGGGCGTCCAACCACTGGACGCCCGGCCCGCGTGCCGCATCGACGGGGGGCAAAGGACGATGTATGCGGTCTGCGTCATTCACGCAGGCTCGCTGTCGTTTTGATCGGTGGTCAAACAACATCATGCGAGCAGTCCCACTGCACGGGAGGTTGTCAACGCGGACGCAGCCACGGTTGCTGCGACACTTTCTCGTTACTTCCAAGAGACCTTGCCATGATGCAAACAGTCACTTCTGCCCCTCGCCACCGGTCAGGTTTCACGCGCATTGCAATTCTGCTCGTCGTCGTGAATCTCGGCATTCTCGCGGCGGTGATCATTCCCCAGTGCACCAATGCAGCCGACGATGCCAGCATCTCTTTGGCCCGCACCCCACTACAAACCATGCGTAGCCAAATTGAGCTGTATCGGGCACAAAATGGGTTGTATCCCACCGCTGATGGCAGCACCGCTGGCTCCGATGGGGGCAGTAATGGTTCCACAGACCAGTGGGATGACCTGATTCATGGCAACTACATGCGGTCCACCCCTGTTTGGCCGTCTTTGTTCTCAGAGCGTTACACGGCTTCAACGGGCGATTTGGCACTTGTGTTGGCACCGCCGTACTACGACGTCAATGGCGATGGCACGGCGGATTCAGCCCACGCAACGGTCGTAGCCGCCTGGTAGAAATGCATATTCGACCTGCTGCGCTGGCGGCCGCAATAACCATTCACCGCTCCCAGGGGTCCTATTACCGGACATGGGTGCGGTGGTGGGTGAGGCACAGCCACAACAGGGGCCCGCGTGCAACCTTCTGCAGCGGTTGAACTTTGCACCACGATTCCACTTCAGATGCCATCTAAAGCGGCCGATCACTCAAACGAGGAAACACACTCCATGCAACGAGAAACCTATCTCAGCGTGCTTCTGACGTGCACAGCCTGTCTTTTGACGGTGGACTTGTGGGCGCGATTGGCTGATCGGCCAGTGCTTGCAAGCGAAGCAATTGCCCAGTCCAGGTCACGCAATCCAAATGCCAAGAACGCCGGGCAGCGGGGTGTTGGAACATCCATGTCCGATGGCGTACAGCAGCGCAAGGAAATCATTGAGCTTCTCAAGGGTCTCAAGACCAAGGTTGGATCCTTGGAGCACGCAATGACATCGGGTTCGATCAAGGTTGAAGTGATCAACCTCCCGCGTGAGGGATTGAATCGTTGATTGCTGCTGCGTTGCATCGCGGGTACACGCTCGTTGAGTTGATGGTCACGTTGGTGATTATGGGCATCGCCGCCGCGTTGCTCGTTCCGGCGTTGGGCGACTTTGGTGCAATCGAAACGCAAGCGGCCGTTCGCCGATTGGTGTCGGATATCACCTTTGCGCAGTCGGACGCCGTGGCACGCCAGGGTTACCGCAGAGTGCAGTTTTTCGACGACGGCTCGGGTTGGTGTTTGGTGCAAGTTGATGATGGGGCGTTCTTTGACGCCTTCAATGCCAGCACTGCTGACTTCGTAGCCGATCCAGCGAGCGTCAATCGTGGTGGTGGCGACTTCATCGTCAACTTTGCCCAGGACGATCGCTTCGAGTCAGTGCACATTGAATCAGTAACGACGGCTGAGGGTGGGCTTGGTCTGACCTTTGACGCATTGGGTGGCACGGTGTCCGCCCCGGGAACCGCCGCTGGGGCGGTGACAGTTGTGCTTGCCGGTGATGACAGTCGTTGGGAAGTTGGCGTAGCGCCTGTGACGGGCCGAACGTCGGTCCAGAAGTTGAATTAAATCGGAGACGGCAGATGCGACGGTTGGGAACAGGTAGGCAAAGCGGCATCGGTTGCGTTGGGATTGAATTTGAGACCACGCGCGCCCGCATGTTGCAATTGCGTGAGCACCGAGGCGAACTTGCCGTGGCAGGTGCAGCCCGTGTTGAATTGAAGGAAGATGCCTTCGTCGATGACCCTCGAATGCGCTCAGCCGTTTCGGAACAACTGCGTGCGGCCGTGGTGTCTGGTGGCTTTCTCGGCCGACAGTGTGTCATCGCGTTGCCGCGCAACGAGGTACACGTTCATGCCGTGCGGCTTCCAGTCATGCCTGCCAACGAACTGTGCGAAGCTGCCGCGTGGGAAGCGGCCAATCGTTTGGATTTGACTCGTGAGTCAATCGAGTGCGACGTGCTGTGTATGGGCGGTCAGCCAGACGCCAAAGAACGACAGGAAGTGCTTGTCATTGCCGCTGCTAGAGCGTCACTCGAGTCACGCCTTGATGCAGTGCTTCAGGCAGGTTTGCGCCCCATGGCCGTCGACACACACTTTGGCGGTGTTGCACGTGTGCTCAGTCGTCGCCATCGTCGCGATAGTGATACAGATGTACGTGCTGTCGTAGAGGTTGGCGATGCGGGATCTACAGTGTTGGTTCTTCGTGGTGGCAAAGTAGCGTTCTGTAAGCTGCTGCCAATCGGTGGCCAGCACCTCGATGCCCATATTGCCGAGCGTCTTGATTTAGATATTGAAGCAGTGGCCGACCTTCGACTGGCCATGCTCGATACTGCTGGCCCATCAGTCGATGGGGCCACAGTTGGAGCGGTATGCGATGCCGCACGTGTTGTGCTTTCAGAATTGTCCCGCGATGTCATGCTGTGCTTGAGGCATTTCGCAGTGGGGGCCCGCGGCGCTCGTCCAGAACGATTGCTTTTGACAGGCGTTCACGCCCGCGAGAGTGGCCTAGCGGAGTGTATGGAGGCCACCTGCAGACTGCCGGTACTGCTTGATGATCAGTCGCAATGCAGCGAGGCACTGGAAGCGGGACTTCCACGTTTGTTGCACGGTGCTGCAGGGCCGGCGTCAGGATGGTCCATCGCCGCGGGCTTGAGTTTGCGTGGCTTGGAACGCACAGCTCGGAGGCGTGCAGCATGAATGCACCAAAGATTGATCTGATGCCAGTTTCAATTCGTCAACGTACACGCGCTGGCGCACGCACACGGCGAGTGATCGCTGCTTGTACGTGCATTGCACTCATTGCAGGTGGTGCAGCGACGTGGGCGAGTCTTCGGCTAGATAGCATTACAGCTCGGCACGCACAGGCTCAAGCCCTAGCAGGCCGCGCACTTGAGTTAGAGCAGCAATCGATACGTTGTCACGCAACAGCGAAGACCATTGAATCTGCCGTGGACGAGTACCACCAGGTTGGCTTCCCTGTAAGCGTGTCTTCGTTGGTCGCGGGCCTTGCACAGACACTTCCTGACGGGGCTACGTTGGAGCAATTGACGTTGTCGCTTGAGGGAGATGGCCCTCATGACGAAGGGGCCCCCCGCACACTCCGCGGTGGACTTGCAGGCTTCGCCGCCAGTGATGAAGACGTTGCACTATTGGCTCGTCGACTGGCAGGCAAAGCACCATTTGCCACGGTTCGACTTGAATACAGCCGTTCTCGCGCCGTGCACGGCCGGCAAGCGCGTGGCTTTGCAGTGAGTTTTGAAGTGGATTTGGACCGGCAGTACGTCGTCGTGGGGCCCGAAGAGCGCTCAAGCGGCACCGTCGCTTCAGTGAACGGCTTTCCAGTGGAGACGCATCAGTGAATCGCCAAAGCATTGAAGGATGGGCTCTCGTTGCGACGGTTGCTGCCGCTGCTGGGTTGACTTGGATGTTGACGTGGCCCGAGTGGACTCAGGGCACCGCCATGGCTGTTGAAGTGTCAGAGTTGGAACGCAAGATTGTCGACCTCGCGGGGGCGCAAGACACGCTTGATGCAGCGACGGAGCGGCTGCGCATTGCAGGTGCACGGCAAGTGTCAGAGTGCAGACAAGTACCGCCCACCGCCGATGTCGCCGGACTTATGCAGGCACTTTCGTTGAAAGTGGATGGACATCGTGTGCATGATCAAACGTTCACCGTGGCCGATGCGCCAAGCCCGTTGTCAGAGCATTACGAAGCCTTGCCGTTGCAATTGGAAGTCGTGGGGGGGTTCGATGGCATTTGGGATGTGCTTGAACAGGCGGAGTCACTGCCTCGGTTGGTTCGTGTGTCGGGTTTGGACATTTCGACCACCGCGAGGCGAGATGATGCCCCTGGTACGAAACCGCTACGCGGCGTATTGGCGCTCGATGTGGTGTACGCGCCACGTGGAACTCGAGGAGAGAACTGATGGAACGCCTCATGTTGGAAGTTCGGCGGATCGCAGTGCGGCTGACGGCTGATCGTCGTCGCTTCGCACTGCTGTGCATGCTCACGGCAATTGGCATGGTGTTTTGGACGCGGCTGATTTTGATTGATCGCCAGCCCTCGGCTGCAACTGCGGCAACCATTGCCGATATTGAGCAGGTGGGTCCGGAAACAATGGCCCCCAAGGCACCAATGCAGGTGATGCTGCCCGAACGGCCCCAGCGTGACCCCTTCAGCGTCGATGCGACTTTCTTCCCGATCGGAGAAGAAACCTCATTGGGTTCTATGGATTCACCCAAGTCGGGCACTCCAGTGGCCGACCTCATAGCCGAGGCTGCCTCACGGCTCCGACTTGGAGCCACGCTGCCGCCCGCTGCGGCGGTCATCGATGGGGCGACCTTGCGGGTTGGGAATGAGGTTCCTAGCTCGTCAGAGCCCCGTTTCACGTTGGTGGAGGTCCATCGGCAGCATGCGGTGCTCGAAGCGAAAGGGCGGCAGTTCGTCCTTCGCATGGAGTAATGCCCGTGCCGTCATGCGACGGACGGGCTCCATTTGAGGCTTGGAGCCGTCAATGCGCATTGGACATCTTGCCACACTCCTTCTCGTCTTCTTGACTCCAGCCTTTGCGGATGATCCGGGTGAGGCGACGCCAGACGCTCCAGCGGACCTGTTGGATCCTGGGGCGGCGGGCGGTTTCCAAACTGGCACCGCCGGTGATCTTGGCGGCGCAGACGCCAAAGGCGTTGACGTCAATCGTTTTGGCACCGTCGACCTGACCGTTCGCGGGGAAGATTTGTCGGAAGTGCTTCGCATGCTCGGCGATGGTGCCGGCAAGAATATTGTCTTTGGCTCTGAAGTCGCTGGCACAGTGACGACGAGCCTTCGCGATGTAACCCTTGAAGAGGCGCTCTCGGCCATTCTCAAGGTGAATGGTTACGGCCATGTTGAAGAGGGCAACTTTATCTACGTCTATCCGCTGGAGGCCATTGCAGAAATGGCAGCCGCAGCGAAATTGACCGTTGAAAAGATTCTTCCGCTGTACTACCTGCAAGGTGCTGAAGCTGCCAGGTTGGCTGAGCCACTACTGAGCACAGTTGGGCAGGTCATTTCGTTAGGTGATGTTGAGGAAGGCTATGACCCCGATACTCAGTCCGGTGGTGTCGACTCATATGCGTTTGCAGCCAAACTCATCATTTACGACTACCCGGAACGCATCGAACGCATCGAGGCCCTGATCGCCGAACTCGACATCCCACCCAAGCAGGTGCTTGTCGAGGGCACAATTCTCGCTGCAGCAGTTGGCGAAGACAACGCCTTTGGTGTTGATATGTCATTCGTCGTCAATCCGATCGATGCCATCAATTTTGTGAATCCAATTCACCTCGTTGACGAAGTGCTCAATCCAGGGGCGTTTACGCCCAACACCAGTCATACGACAGTGGGGCAGTCAACAGTTGGCCAAGTTAGTGAGGCAGCGGGGTTCAAAGTCGGCCTTATTCAAGACAACTTCCATTTCTTTATGCGTGCGCTCGATGAGGTGACAGACACCACCATTATTGCTCGCCCTAAGGTGCTGTGTTTGAACCGCCAGAAGGCTGAAATTCTTGTTGGTGAGCGTGTTGGCTATCTGACAACGACGCAGACCGACACAACCACAACGCAGACGGTTGAGTTTCTCGATACGGGTACGCACCTAGTATTCCGGCCCTACATATCTCCCAACGACATGATTCGCATGGAGTTGTATCCACGGCTGTCGAGCGCAACGGTCACACCAGTGACAACTCCAACAGGGCAACCCATCACTATTCCAAATGAAAACACGACGGAGGTCTTTACCAATGTCCGTGTGCGTGATGGTGAGACCATTGTGCTGGGTGGTTTGTTCCAAGAAAACACCACTATTACACGTCGAAACGTGCCTTTGCTTGGGGATATTCCCATTGCGGGTAATGCGTTTAAGGGTCAAGACGATTCCGTCGCACGCGAAGAGGTGATCTTCCTGCTCACGCCCACGGTGGTAAAGGACGATCGCCTGGCAAACATGGGCGAAGACAGCCTCAAGATCATGGACTCTATTCGAGTCGGTGCTCGAACAGGGTTGCTGCCGTGGAGTCGCGAACAAGTCACCGCCAACTACAACCGCGATGCGCTCAAGGCATTTCGCGATGGTGAGCTTGACTTAGCCATGTACTACGCTGATTCATCACTTCGCCACAACGCGCATCAGCCTGAGTTGCGACAGTTGCGTGAATCGCTCACTGGTGAGGCAGACACCTATTGGGAACGGCATCTGAGCCGTCGCATCATGGACCGCGAGATGTTGCAAGGCCCGCAACCGGGCAACTTCCCAGAGACAAACAACGATGGCGAAATGGCGCCTGTCAGTTTTCACGGTGAGGACCAATCGACCATGCGGGATCGATTGAGCACTGTGTCGTTTGGCGGAAATGGATCCTGATTGTTGACTATGGAGGCACCCATGACTATCGCACGCTTTGTATGTGCATCGCTTGCCGTTGCTATTGCTGGCTGTAACCCGATCACGAAGTCGGGTATTGAGGCTCGTGAGCAGGCTTATTCACGCATGGACCGCACGAACGCAGGTATTGCGTACAAACAAGCGAGTGATGCACTTCAAACGGGGCAACTTGACAAGGCGCGAACCTTAGTTACGCAAGGCCTCGAGCGGTACGCCCAGGACGCTGACAGCTGGGCATTGCTTGGCCGAATTCTCATGGAGCAGACACGACTTGACCAGGCAGTGCTTGCGTTGAATAAGGCTGTTGAACTTGATCCAGACAACGCCACGAGCCACTATTTTCTAGGCGTCATTTTCGAGCGTTGGTCGAAGGACACGCAAGCAGCGGCGCACTATCAAGGTGCGTTTACGGCCGCTCCTGAGAAGCCCCAGTACTTGATGGCTGCGGCCGAAGCGCTGATTGCCAGTGGTGATGTCCTCGCAGCGCAGACACTGGTCAATTCGAATCTTGCTCGCTTTGAGCATCATGCTGCAATGCAGCATTTGCTGGCGCATATCGCGATGTTGCAAAATGATCCTGAAACGGCATCGCTTCGATGTGAAGAGGCCCGCCTGCTGGCACCCGAAGATGAGTCAATTGCTCGAGACCTCTGTCGAATGCGATTTCGCAATGGGCAGTGGGCACGGTGCATCGATGCCATTGAAGATTGGCAGGCTCGATTCGGAGGTGATGACCCAGCCATGAGTCATGTGCTGGCTCGATGCCTTGTCTTGGTGAGTCGTCACAACCAGGCCCGATCGAGTTATCGGGTGTTGTGCGATCGTGACCCAGAAAATGACATGCTCTGGCGTGAGCGGGGGCTCCTAGCGTGGTCGCAGCAGGACTGGCAGACGCTGGAAAACTGCACCGGACAACTGGAAACATTGCAGCCTCTGATGTACGAATCAATGCTGTTTCGGGCGGTTTGTGTTCGTGAGCAAGGCAAGCCTGGTCGGGCAAAAACCCTCCTAGAAGGCCTTGTAGAGGCCCATCCGGACCGATCTGAGGCTTGGGCACTCTTGGCAAGCCTTCGAGCAACAGCCGGGGATGTTCAAGGGGCTGCAAAAGCCCGACAGATCGCAGTTAAGTGCGACCCTGCAATGGCCGATCAACCTCGCGTGACGGGGGTATTCGGTGCAAAAGGGCCATAGGCGGCCTTCAAGCCCGGTGCCCTTGTTCGCAAGCCGAAGAAGGGCCCTCCATGTTCAAGACGCTGACACGATCAATGCTCTCTGCGATGGCGTTTATTGCCGCCGTCGTCTGTGGGGGTGTTGGTGTGTCTTGGTTGAGGGGAACCGAGATTCCCTGGTCAACACTCATAGGAGGGGGCCTCGTAGCGGGCGTGATGGCGGGTGTGGCTTTGGCTGTGGCCGCTCGCAGCTCAGCGGCATTCCGAACCCGATTGGAGTCCATGCGGACAACCGAGGCGGTTGCTGGCGCTCCACGGTGGCTTCGGCCTACAGCTCGAACGCTTGTTGGCTGCCTCGAACGCATGGCCGTTCGAGAAGACAGCTGGAAGACTCGTGAGCGAGATCTCGATATTCGAAGCCGCGTGGCTGAAGCGGGACGCGAGCAAGCCGAAGCAGTTTTGGCCGTCATGGACGAAGCTGTCTTGGTCGTCAACCCATTTTCCGAGGTCGTGCTTGCCAACAGCGCCGCGGGGCGGTTGCTCGAGTTCGATTCAGATACGGCAACCGGCAGCCCTTTGTCGGAATTGGTGAACGATTCCACGTTGCGGCGGATCATCTTGGAGACGCTTGAAGCCGGAGGACCCGGGACGCGTCAAGCTGAGTTGATGCTCGGTGAGGATCACAGCCCCACGGCGTGTGAAGTGATGGCTGCCTGCATTCTCGATCAGAAGGAACGTCCAACAGCGGCGGTCGTCGTTTTGCACGACCTGACCCGCGAACGTGAAATTGCCCAGATGAAAAGTGAATTCGTCAGCAAGGCCAGCCACGAACTGCGAACACCGCTTTCGTCGATGCGGGCGTATGTCGAAATGCTTGTCGATGGCGAAGCTCGTGATGACCAGACTCGCAACGAGTTCTACGGCATCATTCAGTCCGAGACTGACCGCTTGGCTCGTTTGGTCGACAACATGCTGAATATCTCTCGCATCGAAGCGGGCATCATTGAAATCGATCGCACGGCAGTTGATGTCGGTGGTGTGCTTGAGCAGGCCGTGCGGACCATTGAGCCTCAGGCCGCTGAGAAGCAACAGTCGCTACACGTTGATCTATCACCCGTGGATCTGCACGTCAGCGGCGACCATGACATGCTGTTGCAGGTCATTGTGAATCTGTTATCTAACGCGGTGAAGTACACCCCCGAAGGTGGGCGCATTGTGGTGACGGCGGACTCAGATAATCTCGCACGCTGTGTCCATGTGGGGGTCCAGGACACAGGTCTTGGTATCGGTCCTGACGATCTCGACCGCGTCTTTGAGAAGTTCTATCGAGTTGAAAACTACAAGCGCGTCGCCAAGGGGACGGGGCTGGGTTTGAATCTTTGCCGTCACATCATCGAGACAGTGCACGGTGGGCAAATTGGGCTGGATTCCACTTTGGGCATGGGCTCGCGGTTCTGGTTCACCGTTCCAATGGGTCGCGTGGAAGCCACGCGAGTCGCAGCTTGATGAGTGCTCTACCTATGGCTATTCCGTACATCTTGGTTGTTGACGACGAGTCGCACATTCAGCACGTCGTATCCCTCAAGCTTCGCAATGCCGGCTACGTGGTCGAAACCGCAGCGGATGGCGAAGAGGCCCTGCACGCAATGGCCTCTTGCGTTCCCACGGTTGTCATCTCTGATTTGCAAATGCCGTATCTCGATGGCATCGGGTTGTGTCGAGCGATGCTTGAGCGGCCCGACCTCTGTGATGTGCCCGTCGTGGTACTGACCGCTCGTGGCTACGCCCTGGGCGATGAAGCCGCGGAGTTGCGCAATGTGCAGGCGGTGCTTAGCAAGCCCTTTAGCCCTCGCGCCATTCTTGATGAGGTCACCAAAATTCTTGGTGTCAGGGAGCAAGCGGCATGAACGCCTTACAGGTGAATCTTGAGTCGTTGCTGTCACATTCATCGTTGACGGAGTCGTTGCGTGAGGCAGGCCTCATTGCCGCGTTTTGTGATCTTGATGGTGGGTTGCAGTCTGCGCCCCGTGGCGGAGACTGGCTTTCATCATTAGTGACCTCATCGCCAATGATCAAGGCAGCGGTCGCTGACGTCGTAGCACGCTGGTCAAACAGCGCATCGGCAACCCCAGCCAAGCTCATGCAGGGGCTCTGGGCCATTCCAGTTCCTGTCCAAGTTCGGCGACAGACCGCTGGTTGGATTGTCGCATTAGTGCCCACGGATGACTTGGCCGACTCTGCAGCCTTCGCAGCACTTTGCCAGGCGGCGCAATTGGATCAAAGAGCCACAGTATCGATGCTAGCGGCTATCCCAGCACCGGCAGTTTCGGAAGTGAAGCGGTTGGCCGTGTTGGTTCGCAGTTTGTGCGCCGAGCACGCTCGTGGACAGCAGCAAGCGAGCACGCTTGAAACCGTAGGCTTGGAACTCTCAAGCACGTATGAAGAAATCAGTTTGTTGTATTCGGTGACTGGCAATATGACACTTGCTCAGCGGCCAGATCGATTCGCATCCACAGCATGCGAGGAACTTCTGCAGACATTGCCCTACACCTGGGTTGCAGCTTGGATCGATCGGGCAGGGCGAGGTGATGGGGAGTTGATCGTGGCAGGGCAGCCTGGCATGATCCGAACAGAATTGCGAGACCTTGCGCGGCGACTGTTGCTTACATGCGATGGGGATACACCAGTCGTGGCGGAGTCAGCCCCGCTGGGTGTTCGACTCGATGCACTCGGAGCGGCAGGTATTGCACAGCCAGTGACTCGCGATGGTCGAGTCGTTGGGGTGTTACTTGCTGGCGACAAAGCTGGTGACGACAACGCCGTGTCTTCGGTTGATGCAAAACTGATCGCCGCAGCGGCTGCGCACGTTGGCATCTTCCTTGAGAACGCCGGCCTGTATGACGAACTCAACGCCATGTTCCTGGGGACACTCGATGCGTTGACAGCCTCGATTGACGCAAAAGACCGCTACACATCAGGTCACTCCAGTCGGGTGGCTATGTTGACGCGGCACCTGGCTCGAGCTATTGGGCTCGATGACGCCACATCGCACCGCATGCACATTGCAGGCTTGGTACACGATGTAGGCAAAATCGGCGTTTCCGAGTCGGTGCTGTGTAAGCCTGGCCGCTTGACCGATGCCGAATTCGAGCAAGTGAAGGAACACCCCGCGATGGGCCACCGCATTCTGCGCGACATCCCGGACTTTGACGACATTCTCGGGGGTGGGCTGCACCACCATGAACGGTGGGACGGAGCGGGCTATCCACACGGCATCAGTGGTCAATCGATTCCGCTTGCGGCACGGCTCATTGCTCTGGCGGACACATTCGATGCCATGTGTTCCACACGGACATATCGATGTGCATTAACGCGGACCTCCGTTCTTGCTGAAATTGAGCAATGCGCAGGTTCGCAGTTCGACCCCGAACTTGTCCCGGTATTTCTGAATCTGGACTTCACAGCCTACGACCGAATGGTGCAAGAGCATCGCGGGGGCAGCGGCCATCAGGAGGCAGCGGCATGAAAATCGAGTGGGAAGATCATCGAAGCGGCACCGTTCTTCGTTTGCAAGGAGAACTGGTTATCGAGGCGGTCGACGGGCTGCGTCGTGAGGCGGCCGATCGTCTCGGGGCGGGGCCTCGCTTGGTGCTAGATGTACGATCGGTTGAGCGTATTGACTCCGCAGGCCTTGAAGCGCTGCTTTGGTTCTCTGAGGAGATCACTCGCCGCGGGGGACAGTTGCGAGTCATTCGCCCTGGCGGGCAACCGCTGGCGGCGTTGCAAGCCACGCGTATCGAGCGTCGTATGGCGATGCACGCAACGTTGGAATCCGCAGCCCGAAGTTTGTCGCGCGGCCAGTCAGGGCGCGAAGGACAAGCGGCATGATTGGGTCAACATCACGACATGGTGGGCTAGACACAGTCCCAGAAGTTCCGTTGGGGCAGGCACTGGTGAACAAGGGTCTGTTGTCTGAATCGCAACTGGAACAGGCGCTGCTCAAGCAGACTGAAAATGGCCATGACAAGTTGCTTGGAGAGGTGCTTTGCGATTTGGGCTTCGCTGACGAAGCCGTGGTGGCTGAGGCGTTGGCAGAGTCGTGGGGTGTGCCATTTGTCTCACAGCCAGCACGAACGGCCGACCCAGCGGCGCTTGAGAAACTGCCTCGGGAGTTTGTAGAAGAACATTGTGTACTGCCACTGTTTCATGTGCGTGACACGTTGACTGTCGCTGTTCCAGACCCGGCTGATTTGTGGCTCATCGAAGAGACAGCTCGTCTCGCCGGGGCCGAAGTGCAGGTGGCAGTCTCGGGCAAGGGTGAGATTGAGTCTGCGATCCGTGCGTACCTGCCGGCGGCCAATGTATTCGTCATTGACGATATCTATGAAGATCTCAAGGAAGAAGACTTCAGTGTTGTCGAGCGGCAGGCCACGGAACTCGCCGATCTAGAAGAGGTCGCGGGCCATGGTCCGGTGGTCAAATTGGTGAATTACATCGTGTTCAGCGCCGTGCAGGAAGGCGCTTCGGACATTCACATTGAGCCAGATGACAATCGCCTTCGTGTGCGGTACCGCGTCGATGGGCGACTGTACGAGCGGCTTTCGCCGCCACACCGTATGCACGCGGCCATCGCATCGCGTGTTAAGATTTTGAGCAACCTCGATATCTCAGAGCGGCGCGTGCCGCAAGATGGCGATTGCAACGTGATGATTGAAGGTCGGCCTATCGATCTTCGTGTGTCGACCATGCCCGGCAAGTACGGCGAAAAGGTCGTCATTCGAATCATTGACTCACGCAACGCTCGTCTCGGCCTCGACCAGCTCGGCTTCGGCCCCCGCATGCTCGACGAGTGGAAGCGGGTGGTTGAACAGCCCAACGGCATTGCCTTGGTCACCGGTCCCACTGGGTCAGGCAAGTCGACCACGCTGTATTCGGTGCTGCAGGAAATCAGCACCGATGAGATGAATATCTCAACGATTGAAGATCCGGTTGAAGCGCGCATTCCAGGCATTAACCAGTCGCAGGTGAATGTCAAAGCGGGCTTCACGTTTGCCGGGGCGTTGCGAGCAATGCTTCGCCAAGACCCCGACATCATCATGGTCGGCGAAGTACGCGACACCGAGACTGCGGGCATCGTCACACAGGCGGCGCTCACGGGGCACTTGGTGTTCTCGACATTGCACACGAATGACGCACCTTCGGCAGTGACTCGTTTGGTCAACCTTGGCGTGGAACCGTACCTCGTCGCTGCGACACTCCGAGGCGTACTGGCACAACGGCTGGTTCGAAAGATCTGCCCGCATTGCAAGACGACGCTTGAGGCAGATGACCGTGTCGAAGCAGCGGTGAAGGCTGCTGGTGGCGATCCATCACAGCTGTGGTGTGGCGCAGGGTGCTCGCGGTGCCGCAACACGGGTTATGCCGGACGTCTTGGCGTATTCGAGTTGATGGTGCCCGAAGGCAAGGTGCTCGAGTCCATTGCCGCAGGCGAGAGTTTGCAAGCCATTCGTGCACACATTGAAGCAACTGACTTTAAGACGCTCCGTGATGACGGCATGGAGAAGGTCGCTCGCGGGCTCACGACACCCGAGGAAGTGCTGTACGCCGCTGCGCAGTGATGCGAGATGGCTTGATGACCCATGACGACATTGACCACCCAACCTGAAACGGTTTTCAACTCGACCAGCGGCAGCACCTTTGCGTGGCGTGCGCGTCGCGCCGATGGTGAAGTCGTCACGGGCACGCAGGTGGGGCCGGATGCCGATGCTGTCGCGAATCAGCTGCGCTCCGATGGGCTCATCGTTACAGCGATTCAACCCGCTGGGCTCACGATCGACTTCGATCAAGAGGCACAGGCCGTGCGCATGACCGCTGGCGCTCGACGCATCAAGCGCAGCGACATAGCTGTCCTCTGTCAGCAGTTAGGTGTGATGCTTGATACTGGTGTTCCATTGCCCGAGGCGTTGGAGGCCATCGAGCGGCAATCTCGCAAACGAGAAGTCGCCGAGCTTGTTCGAGCGATTCACGTGGAAGTGTGCGGGGGCACACCATTGAGTCGTTCATTCGCCGCACGGCCGCGAATCTTTCCGCCTGTCGTCATCAGTTTGGTGAAGGCATCGGAAGCCAGTGGCACCATGGCGCTCATGCTCGATCGCGTGGGTGACTATTTGAATCGTGAATTGCGAACACGTCGGCAGGTGACGGGTGCGTTGACGTATCCAGCATTCATGCTGGGCACGGCGTTCATGGTGGTTGGGTTCATGCTTGTGGTCATTCTGCCTCGCTTTGCACGTATCTACGAGATGAAAGCAACGACGTTGCCTGGGCCGACTCGGTTTATGATCGCCATGGGTGACTTTCTGCGCGAAGATTGGATGTGGTGGGGGCCATCGTTGCTGCTGATCGCGCTTGGAGTTTCGTTGTGGCGTCGCACAGATGGTGGCCGCAAGATGCTCGACTGGGTCAAACTTCGACTGCCAATTATTGGTCCAATGACGGCAATGCTCTACGTAGCTCGTTCAACACGGACGATGGCGACGCTGCTTGCTGGCGGTGTTGGGTTGCTGGATGTCATTCGCATCTGTCGTGGCATTACCAACAACCGATCGTTTGACGATCTGTGGGTCGACATGGAGTGTCGTGTTCGCGACGGTAAGCCTATGAGTGGCGCATTTGCCGATTCGCAGCATGTGCCACCTGATGTTGCTTCCATGATTGCCTCGGGGGAACGCAGTGGCCGTTTGTCTGAGGTCATGGAAAAGGTTGCAACGCGAAGCGATGAAACGCTTGAGTCAGGCATCAAGCACGCGACGTCGATGATTGAGCCCATCTTGATTGTTGTGATGGGCATTATTGTTGGGTCTGTCGCCATGGCGCTGCTGCTGCCGGTCTTCAAAATGAGCTCGATGGTCTGACAACTGAGGCCTAGGCATGACACGGGTCTGCCGTTCTACAGTGAAACTCCGGCCATCGAAGCGGTGGCGTGTGCCACCTCTCTTGCGCGAGCTTCCGCCTCTGGGCCCTCTTGGATGGTTTTGGGTTCCCAGCCATCACGAGCACGATTGAGCCACAATTCCAGAGCCTGCCGAATCTCGGATGATGAATGTGCGGTTCGAATACTCTCCTTGAGCGGCTTCACATGCCCCATGGTGCGTGCGAACTTTGCAATGCCGCTGCGCATGCGATGCAGCGCGGCTCGCTCGTCCAGATGCGTCAAAATGAGGTTCAGGTGCAAGATCAAGAATTCGAGCTTGTCGACGAATGATGGTTCTGGAAGCGCAGTTCCATCGATCAGCAGCGACCGGATTTGATTGAAGATCCATGGCCGCCGCAGCGCTCCTCGGGCCACCATGACAGCGTCGCATCCGGTGTATTCGATCATGTGCGCGGCATCTTGCGCAACTTCGATATCGCCATTACCTATGACCGGAATTGCGTCAACAGCATCCACCACATCCCGAATGCCATCCAGTCGCACACGCCCACGGAAGAATTGTTCAGTGGTTCGGCCATGCACTGAAATGGCAGCAATACCGACCTGCTCAAGTGCTCGTGCCAAGTCAGGGCCCACGAGACGTTCGTCGTCCCAGCCGAGTCGGATCTTGGCAGTCACTGGAACACCTGTCTTGGGGGTGACAGCCTCGACAATGCCAGAGGCCAATCGCACGGTCGAATCGATGTCGCACAACAACAGTGAACCACCATGCTTTTTGGCGACCTTGTCGACGGGGCAGCCCATGTTGATGTCAACAATTGCCGCACCGTGATCGACCGCCCAGATTGCAGCCTCAGGTAGTGGGTCATGCTCATTCCCATAGAGCTGCATGCACAGGGGTTCATCGCCTGGGGCAGTTGCGGCCAGCCGCATAGCCCGAGGTCGTTCTCGCAAGATGCTGTGCACGTTGAGCAGATCCGTGCTCGCTAGGCCCACGCCGCCCAGTGCACGGCAGAGCAACCGAAATGGCAGATCGGTGTGACCCGCCATAGGTGCAAGCAGGGCAGGGGACGAAAGCTCGACATTTCCGATGCGGAGCATAGACGTGGCCATCGTCGTTGTAATTGATCACAAGAGCAAGTGAATCATTCGCAGTCCTTCACACGCGTAAACAGTCCGTGCTGCCGTTCTGGCAGCCTTGGAAAGTCGATGGCGGCCTAGAATCGCCACTTTTTACACCATGATGTTCACGGTTTTGGCACGCCCATTGCATCAGTTATGAGTAGTGGGCCCTCAAGGCTCAAGAGGGCCAGTGCCGTTGGAAGGCACCGCCCAAAAGGAGGACAGCATGTCCAAAATCATTGGTATTGATCTCGGAACCACGAATAGTTGCGTCGCTGTGATGGAAGGCGATCAGCCCAAGGTTCTGATTAACGCTTCAGGAAACCGGACGACTCCGTCCGTTGTGGCCTTCACTGACAAGGGCGACCGACTTGTGGGCGAGCCAGCCCGTCACCAGCAGGTGACCAACCCCACCAGCACCGTCTACTCCATCAAGCGATTCATGGGCCGTCGACACAACGAGGTCCAGAGCGAAGAGAAGATTGTCCCATACACCCTAACGGGCGAGGATCTTGTCACAGTCGATGTGGCGGGCAAGAGTTATACGCCGCCAGAAATTTCGGCCATGTTGCTTCGCGAACTCAAGCGCATTGCGGAAGAGTACCTCGGCGAAAGCGTCACCAGTGCAGTCATTACCGTTCCGGCGTACTTCAACGATGCTCAGCGTCAGGCAACCAAGGATGCTGGCGAGATCGCTGGGCTCACTGTCGAACGCATTATCAACGAGCCAACGGCTGCTGCGCTGGCTTACGGTCTTGAGAAGAAGACCAATAGCAAAATTGCAGTGTTCGACCTGGGCGGTGGCACGTTCGATATTTCAGTGCTTGACATTGGCGATGGTGTCTTTGAAGTGCTCGCCACCAACGGCGACACTCACCTGGGCGGTGACGACTTTGATCAGGTGCTTATCGATCACATCGCCGACGAATTCCGAAAGACCGAAGGCATCGACATCCGTGCGGATGCCATGGCGCTGCAGCGTCTCAAAGAGGCTTCTGAAAAGGCCAAGTGCGAGCTTTCGCAGCAACTTGAAACCGCAGTGAACTTGCCGTTCATCACGGCCGATCAAAACGGCCCTAAGCACCTTCAAGTCACCATCACGCGTGCGACTTTCGAGTCGCTTGCCAAGGACCTACTCGATCGTCTGGTTCTGCCATGCAAAGCAGCGCTGAAGGATGCAGGTTTGGGCAGCGGCCAAGTTGGTGAGGTTGTCATGGTTGGTGGCAGCACGCGAATTCCTAAGGTGCAAGAGATCGCTAAAGAGATCTTCGGCACTGGTGAACTCGACAAGTCCATCAACCCCGACGAAGTCGTCGCAGTTGGTGCTGCCATTCAAGGTGGCGTGCTGCAGGGTGACGTTAAGGATGTCCTCTTGCTTGACGTCACTCCATTGAGTCTGGGCGTTGAAACGCTCGGTGGCTTGATGACGGGTTTGATCGAGAAGAACACGACTATTCCCACATCGCGTAAAGAGACATTTTCTACTGCGGCTGATGGGCAAACGTCGGTGACGATCCACGTGTTGCAAGGTGAGCGTGAGTTTGCCAAGGACAACCGAACACTTGGCAAGTTCGATCTTGCGGACATTCCCACAGCGCCTCGTGGCACCCCGCAAATCGAAGTCGAATTTGCCATTGACGCCAACGGCATTTTGAAGGTTTCTGCAACCGACAAAGCCACAGGCAAGAGTCAGAACATCGAGATCACTGGATCCTCGGGCTTGTCTTCGGATGAGATCGACAAGATGAAAGCTGACGCTGAAGTCAACGCTGGCGAAGACAAAGCGCGACGCGAGCTGATTGAAGTGCGCAACCAAGGCGAGCAAATCGCGTATCAGGTGCGCAAGCAGCTCGAGGAGCACGGTGACAAGGTCGATGCCTCCACCATGGGCACGATTGAGTCGGCGGTGTCTAACCTCGAAGACAAGGTCAAGGGCGACGACAAGGAAGCCATTGAGGCCGCGATCAAGCAGGTTACGGATGCGGCCCAAGAGTTGGGCAAGGCCGTCTACGAATCAGCATCGGCTGAGGCCACCGCAGGTGGTGGCGACGATGCGGAGTGCTGCGGCGAAGGCGATTGCAGTTCCGAGGACGTCATTGACGCGGAGTA
This sequence comes from Phycisphaerales bacterium, assembly GCA_014238965.1. Taxonomy (GTDB): domain Bacteria; phylum Planctomycetota; class Phycisphaerae; order Phycisphaerales; family SM1A02; genus JABAAC01. The sequence continues at coordinate 18,534 of JABAAC010000184.1, forward strand.
TGAGGTCAAGGAAGACGAAGCCTGATTGCCTTCAACTGAATTCGCCGTGAAGCCGCGGGAACGGCGACACGGAATCACAGCAGAGCCCCGAGCAGCGTTTGTTCGGGGCTCTGCTCATAAAAGGTTCCAGACACGGTTTATATGGGCTTGCCTTATGCCCCCAATCGGCGACACTGGAGCGATGCAACCCCTGTGGGAGGGGCTAGGAGTCGCCTGATGCTGCTTATTGGCACTGCCATGTCCCTTTCGCTTGTCCCGGCCTTGTTGGTCGTGCCTATGCCCGATCCAGCGGACTACGCCGGCTTGCAAGTCGTGGAAGTCGACATCGACGAGGCATCCCACGTGCATGCACTGCTTGATGAGGGCATTGACTGTCTAGCGTGCACACCTGCCCCGGGGGTACAGCCTTGGGTTGTCAATGCCACTGATCTGGTCACGATCAAATCACTTGGGCTGACATGGACGTCCGTGGTACCTGATCTCGAACGTTTTATTCGTGACCGAAACATCCAGCGACAACGTGTGCGTGGCGGCGATTTTTATGACGACTTTCGCACGCTTGACGAATTCAACGCCCGGCTCGACACGCTTGCTGCGACCTATCCAGACCTGGTCACGCCCATCACCGTTGGCCAAAGTCATGAGGGCCGCGATATTCGCGGCATCGTGATTCGCGCTGGTGCCGACAACGGCCGCGCCGGCGTGCTATTCAACGGCTGCCAACATGCACGTGAGTGGATTTCACCCATGACCGTGGCGTATATCGGCGAGCAACTTCTTGAAGGCTATGGCACTGATGCACAGATTACGCAGATGCTGGATCGTCTTGAAGTCATCGTGATTCCGGTTACCAATCCAGACGGTTATGCGTGGACGTACGCTGCTGGTGGCTATCGCTACTGGCGCAAGAATCGTCGGGACAACAGCGGCACGTGTGAGGGTGTTGATTTGAATCGCAATTGGGGTGTGGAGTGGAATGGCGGAGAGAGCACCAGCACCGATCCTTGCAGCGATGTCTATGTGGGACCTTCATCGATGAGCGAGCCCGAGGTGCAAGCGCTTGCGAATTACTGTCTATCACATGGCAATATCGTTGCGCAGATCGACTATCACGCGTATGGCGAGTTGATTCTCGAGCCAAGTGGGTACACAAGCGTACCGCCGCCAGATTGGGACGAACTGCATGGCCTTGGTATCGCCATGCGTAGCGCCATCGCCCAAGAGCATGGTCACACGTACACCACAGATACGCCGTGCAACATTCTGTACTGCGCCAGTGGGACGTTGATTGATTGGCCTTATGAAACCTACGGTGCAGCGGCCTATTGCATCGAACTGCGGCCGAGTTCTGGCGGTGGTGTGGGGGACTTTGATCCTCCACCTAGTGAAATTCGTCCCTGCGCTCAAGAGAACCTGCAAGGGGCATTGGCCATGCTGGACTGGTTCAGCGCCTCGATGAGCCTATCGCTGCCCGAAGGTGCCCCGGGCGTTGTCGTCGCTGGTGAGGCCACGACATTTCCAGTGCGGATTGCACCAATCAACGAGACCCTCGATGCGGCAACGCTCTTTGCCCGCGGAGATGGTGGGACGTACTGGACAAGTCCTATTGAGTTTGATGCAGGTGAGCTGTATACAGCCACGCTTCCGTCCTTTGGCTGCGATGAGATGCCCGAGTTCTACGTCGAGGCCATTTCAACCACGGGGACAGTGCTGTACTTGCCAGAAGATGCGCCAACAGATGCGTATATGGCAGTTCCGATGACCGCGATCGAGATCGTGTTCGAGGACAACGGCGAAGCCAATGGCGACTGGCAGGCCAGTGGCGATGCATTGGATGGTCAGTGGGAACGCGGGATTCCCGCTGGTGGTGGCGTTCGAGGTGATCCCCCAACCGATTACGACGGCTCAGGTGCCTGCTGGCTCACCGACAATGTTGAAGGCAACAGTGATGTAGACGCCGGTACCGTTCGACTGATTTCGCCGGCGTTGGCATTCGATGGACCAGGCTTTGAGTTGTCCTACGCACGCTGGTTCAGCAATGACTTCGGTGCATCGCCGGGAGAAGATCGTTTCATCGTGGAGTGGTCCGATGATCTAGCTGGTGGTGTGTGGCAAGCCTTGGAGATCGTTGGACCATCCGGTGATGGAACCCACGGTGGGTGGATTGAAGTGTCGTTCCTTCTAGATGACATTGTTGGCATGCCTGCCATGGGGCCGATCTGGTTGCGTTTCAGCGCCGAGGACCTTGGCGACGGCAGCGTCGTTGAGGCTGGCGTCGATGCCATCATGCTCCAGCGAATGACGTGCGAAGATGACACAGAGCCCTGCGAGGGCGATGTCAACGGCAATGGCGCTGTGGATGTCGAAGACATTTTGGTGATCTTGGCGGCATTTGGCACGACTGACGCCGCTGGCGACGCCAACGGCGATGGTCTTGTGGACGTCAATGACATGCTCATGGTTATCAGCAATTGGGGTGCGTGCCCGTAAGTTGGCGGACCGCAGTGCACTGATGAGATGGCATTGGCGCTGGAGCACATGGCGGGAGTTGCCTTGGGCTTCTGGCCACGGGCAAACTTGGCTGGCGAAATGAAGTACGGCCAGCAGGGCTTCCCATCGCTCGGGGCGCGTTGCCGGTAGGCTCAGTGCATGACTACCCGACGCACCGTTGTTAAATCCGCCGCAGCCACGGCAGCCTTCCCGTGGATCATGACCCGCTCTGGCCTTGCTGGAGCCTCAAGCAGCGCCAATGAGGCCATCGGCA
>JABAAC010000010.1 GCA_014238965.1 Phycisphaerales bacterium
CAATCAACTCCACTCCGTGCATTGGATCGAGCACACCCAGCACAGCTGCGCGATGGACGGCTGGCGCATTAGCCCACTGTTCATCAGCATGTATCCGACGAGTGAATCGATCGCCGTTACGTTGCATGAGAAGAACATCTTGCAGGTAATCACTGTCCATGGTGTCCATGCCCGCGGTGGGGTAGACGTGCCCATTCAGCACGGTCAGGTCTTCGTCACCATCGAGATCAGCATCGAACAAAAAGACGGTCCAGCCCAGAAATGGCCGACTCGGCAGGCCGAGCCCGTACGCCTGCGTGCGATCGGCAAACCAGCCATCACCTGTACTTGCATGCAGCGTGTTGGTATCACTGCTGAAGTTGGTCGAAAACACATCCGGTTGGCCGTCGTCGTTGATGTCGCCGATCGCTAGGCCCATTGTCGCCTGCGCGCCCCCGTCGGCATTGGTCGAGAGCCCGCGGCGCATTGCGGTGTCTACGAGGCGCAGTGCCTCGCCAACGGGCTCTGCATGCGTGAGCAGGACATTTGGCATGGTGTCATTGCCAACGAGCACATCGGAGCGTCCATCGCCATCGAAGTCCGTGATTACGGCGTTAAGTGCGTACTTAGGGGGCACGTCAGCCGCTCCGCTAGCAACCGTTACATCTTCAAACGTGCCATCGGCATTGTTGAGGTAGAGCACGTCGGCCTGTGGCGCAAGACCACGCGGGCCTGCCAGTACATCAACGCCCATGAATCGAACATCATGCGGCAAGGGGGCTTTGAAGTCCCAGGCGAGATAGTTCGCGATGTACAGATCCGTCCAGCCATCGCCATTGACATCGCCTGCGGCCGCAGCGGTGCCCCATCCGGGTGAATCGATGCCGGCTGCTGCGGTGATGTCGGTGAAATGGCCATCGTCGTTGCGTAGCAGCACATCGTGGCCGATTCGGGTGATATAGACATCGCTATCGCCATCACCATCGAAGTCAAAGGGCGTTGCAGAAGTCGCCCAACCATGAACATCCAAGCCGACCTCATCGGTGATATCTGCCCAAATGTTGTTCGTTCGTTTGAAGACGCGGCAACCAAGGCCCGCGTTGGGGTCATCGAGTGTGCTGCCGTTGGCGACGAAAATCTCCAGCGTGCCATCTCCATCGACGTCGATCAGTGCAAGCCCAGCCCCGTTGACTTCTGGAATTGCGTTGGTCATAGCGTCACCACATGTGGGCGTGAAGTCAGGCGCGCTCCGTTGCGTCCACCACGGGAGCTCTGCTTGAAGAGGGCGCGATGTTTGTTGCCGGTTCGACATGACAATGAGCATTGCCACAATCAAGAGCGTGGTGAGCCAAATTATTCCTTTGGCAATCATGGCCCATTCGCCCCTTGCCCGTCACGAGCAGCAACGGCGGCCGCTTCAACCACATCCGCCTCATCGTGTCGATCTAATCGACGCAGCAATCTCGCCCGTCGGAACCCAGCCTCGTACAGGTCGCTTTGCAGCGACAGCGCTTCAGCAAGGAGGGCCTCCGCGCGAGCTAGATCACCATCACGCTGTTGGACAACTTCTGCAATGCGGGCTGTAGCCTTAGCGACACCGTCAATTCGATCTGCTCGATTGCGTTGCAAGTCGATTGCCGTGTGGAATCTCGCCTCGGCGGCATCCCACTGCGCTGCCTCAAGATCGATGAGCCCGATGCCAAAGTGCGAGTCACCTTCATCGGGTGTCAACATCAGGTGGTGTTCGAATGCCAAGCGCGCCTCGTCGGGGCGACCGAGCCAGTACAACGCCCACCCGCGAAAGTGCCACGCTGGGGGATAGGTGTCGCGGTGCTCGCACGCGCGTTCGAGCCACGGCAAACTGCGGCTGTAGTGTTTTTCAACGTGGTGTGTGAGCCCCATGAGAAAGGCTGCTTGGGCGGGGAAGTCCTCGCCGGTGACCGTGCCGCGAATGCGCACGCGGGCCACATCAGGACGACCGCTGCGGATGAATGACCACGCGTCTTGTAACGCCGGATCGATTGTCGGCGTGGGGGTGGCAGCGTGCATCTGCGTTTCAATCATCATTGGATTGTGGCTCTCAGGGCCTTCACTGCAGCCCCAGGCACCCAAAAGGCATCCCGTACAGAGCATCAGGATCTGTAGCGAAGATAAAAACAGCGACAATGTCCGAAACAATGTCTCGCAACGCCTATGAGGGCGTTGTAGATTCAGGGCGTGCAGGGGCTCTTGAGAGGAGTCAGGACACATGGCGCTGCTTTCAAGTTTACTCCTCGTTGGCTCATTCGCTGGCGGGCCGCTGGTGCAACCTCGCATGGGCGAGCCGTTGCCTGCGCTGACACCTGTTGAGCTGGATCGATTTATTTTAGGCCTTGAGGCCTTTCAGAAGAACTTTTCGCCGGAAGAAGGGCTTGGCCCGGGGTTCAACCAAACCTCTTGTGCATCGTGCCACAACAATCCAGTTGGGGGCCCTGGTGCCCAAATGGTGACCCGCTTTGGCCGCATGGGCAAAAAAGGCGGGTTCGATCCGCTTGATGGACTGGGCGGCTCCCTGCTGCAGGCCAACTCGCTTGATGAGGTGTGCCAAGAGTTCATTCCCGCCTCGGCAAACGTCACCAGCATGCGCGTGACCCCCGGGGCACTGGCGTACGGTCTGGTTGAGGCCATTCCGGACGCATCCATTCTTGCGGTGCGCGATGCCCAGCCCATGGCGCAACGAGGCACAGCTCGCATGGGCACGCCCATCGAAGGCGGGCCCGAGCGTGTTGGGCGATTTGGCTGGAAGGCGCAACTGGCAACGGTACTTTCGTTCAGCGTTGATGCCTCGCTTCAGGAAATGGGTATCACCAGCGCATTACTTCCTGTGGAAAATGCTCCACAAGGCGACTGGGATAACGTTGTCGAGTGTGACTTCGTGGCCGATCCGGAGGAGCCCGTCGACGCGGAGGGATTGTCATTCACGCAGAGCATCACTGACTTTCAGCGCTATCTCGCACCGCCACCGCAGATGCCCTTGACCGGTATGGCGGGGGAAGCGCTGTTCACGTCCACTGGGTGCGCGGTGTGCCACACCCCAGCGTTTACAACCCGCAATGACCTGGACCTAGAGGTGGCGCTTCGAGGGATTGCTATTCGGCCATTCTCCGATTGGCTGTTGCACGATATGGGCGCCGCAGCAGACGGTATTGCCGACGGAACCGCCGATGTTCGTGACATGCGTACACCGCCGCTATGGGGTGTGCGTCGTCGTAACCCAATGTGGCACGATGGTCGCGTCGGTGGCGGTACGTTTGAAACACGCGTTGTGGAGTCCATAGAGTTGCACGGTGCTGTGGGCAGCCAAGGCCAAGCAGCGGCCGCGGCGTACAGCGGCTTGACCGTTGCGGACCGTGAGGCACTCATTAGATTCCTGAATTCGTTGGGGCGTGCTCAATTCGACGGTGATGGAAATGATGTCGTCGATCTTGTTGACCTTCATGAAGCCGAGAATGCCTTGATTCCGTGCAGCATGGTGGACGCGATCATTGGCCCAGATGACCCTTGCGCCGTGCACGATATCGATATTGATGGGAGCATCACGAGTCTCGACGTTGCGATGTATGTGCAGGCTATTGGGGACCTTGCGATCGATTGCGACGGCGATCAAGTCATCGATGTGATGCAGATTTTTCTTGACCCATTCCTCGATGCCGATCAGGATGGCCTGCTGGATTCCTGCACATCATGTCCAGGAGACACCAATGGCAATGGATTGGTGGATACAAATGACATTCTGGTAGTGCTGTCCGATTGGGGGACCTGCCAAAATTGCCCCGGCGACGTCAATGGTGACGGAATGGTCGGGGTTGACGATATTCTTGTAATCATCGCTGCGTGGGGGGACTGCCCATGACACGGGAGAACCACGCATGAATCAGACCGACAACAAGTTGACAACATCTATTGCTACGAGTGCATTTGCCGCGACAAGTTGCAGCGTTGCAGTATTACTGCTTTCTGCTTCGGCCAGCGCAGATTGGGTGAGTTTCCTAGAGGAGACCTCATCACGTCTTGTTGCTGATGGTTCCGTTGGGGCCAGTGATACGCAAGAGAAAGACTACGCCGTCGGCGATATCGACAATGACGGTGATCAAGATCTCATCTGCGTTCGCAAAGAACCCTTCACAAGCACTGGTCGCGATACGAACGTCTTGTTCATGAATGAGGGCGGAGTCCTAGTTGACCGCACGTCAACCTACGCAACTGCTTCAGACGTGTCAGGGGACAGCGGCTTCTTGACCCCCACAAATGACCGCGATGTCAAAATGGCGGATCTCAATGGCGATGGGTGGCTCGATGTCGTTACGGCAGTGACGTTGACTGATAACGAGCCGCGACATCTGTCACACCCGCGTGTCTATATCAACCTCGGCGAATCCAACGGCAATTGGCTTGGGCTTCGCTTTGAAGATGGTCGTATCCCACAAATGCACTCGAGTGCTGGGCCGAGATTCTGCTCGGTGGTAGCGGGGGATATCGATGATGACGGTGACCTCGATTTGTATTTCGGTGACTACGACTCGGGCACAACGCAGATTTATGACTTCAACAACAAGTTGCTCATCAATGACGGCAATGGTTGGTTCACGGATGAAAGCCAGCAGCGTATGAATGCAGACATGCTGCTGTCGGCCTTCGGCGCAGCAAGTGAAATGTGGGATATCAATCAAGACGGTGCGCTTGACGTTATCAAGCAGACCTCGCTGAATCCCCCGCAGCACATCGCAGTGACGTACAACAATCCGAGCAACCTTGGGTATTTTGATGGCTATCAGATTGTTGACCAACTCGCTCCGTACTTTGTGACATGCGGCGATTTGAATGGGGATGGTCGGCTGGATTTGGTTGTTGTCGATGACGGCACCGATTCCTACTACCTCAATGAGGGCAATGGAAGCAACGGACAAGTGAATTGGTCGCAGAGGACATTCAGTTCCTCGACTGGTGGTTTCGGTGGCGATGCGTACATCGTCGACCTCGATCGTGATGGCAACAACGATGTCATCATTACTGACGTTGATGTGGACATCAGTGGCTGCTCGCGATCGACCCATATTCTTCGCAACCGTGGCGATGGGCCAAACGTCACCTTTGCTGAAGAGGCAACGGGAATTCCAAGTGGTTCGATGACCGGCTGGCACGATGTGGCCATCATGGATATCAACGGCGATGGCTGGGATGATTTGGTTGCCGGTCGTTGCAGTGGGACTGAAGTCTGGGTGAGCCAGCCGCCTGTTGGCTTGGTGTTCTACTGGGAAACAGGCATTCCCGGATTCGTCACACCCGATCAACCGTATGAAATCGTGTTGCGCGTTGAGCCACTTGGTGGCGAGTCACTCGATGACGAGTCAGTGGCACTGTACTCACGGCCCGAGGGCGGCTCGTGGACGTCCATTGCGTTGTCGTCTTTGGGTGACAATCGATTCAGCGGCGACCTGCCGGCGATCGAGTGCGTTGAACGCATCGAGTTCTATGCGGCAGCATCTGGCACATCCGGTACAAACTACGCCGATCCATCCTTAGCACCCACCAGCGGCTATACGGCGATCGCAGCAGACGGTCAGGAAACGCTTTTGCGTGATGACATGGAAAGCGACACCCCAGACTGGACAGTTGTCAATGACAGTTCGCTTGAGACGGGCGCGTGGGAGCGTGTTGATCCGCTTGGGACACTCTTTGGATCAACGCCAGCTCAGCCTGATAATGACGCAACAGCTGGCGCCGACGCGGTTCGGTGCTGGATCACACAGAATGGTTCCCAAGGTGGCAGTGTTGGTGAAGCCGATGTAGACGGTGGCCCCACGACTCTTGTGTCCCCGCGACTGGATTTGGGTGTTGGTGATGGCACGATTGCCTATTCCCGTTGGATGTACGACAGCGAAGGGGAGGACCTGCTGGAGACGTATGTCAGCAATGACGATGGCACGAGTTGGACCTTCGTGCATAGCACCGTTGGGACATCAACTGAGTGGCAGTCCACGTCGTTTGTGGTGTCGGAATACCTGCAGCCCACGGATATGGTTCGTGTGGCGTGGTCGATTACCGATGCCAATTCAGCATCCGTGGTGGAGGCAGGTGTCGACAACCTACAAGTGGACATTTTCGTCTGTGATCAGACTGAGCCATGTACGGGTGACATCAACAACGACGGTGTCGTGGCTGTTGAAGATCTCCTGCTCGTGCTTGCTGCTTGGGGTGATGCACCAGGCGATCCGGCAGACCTCGATGATGACGGAATGGTCAATGTCGATGACCTGCTGATTCTGCTTGGCGAATTTGGGCCTTGCTAGTGCACTGAAAGCCTAGGGCGAAGCGTCATTGAATCTGCGCCTCGCGGGCATTCCATGGCGGGGTGCTACGGCGCGTTGCTTGGGTTCATTGCTGGTGGCAATGTGTCTGCAGGGACAAACCAGACGTTTCGAAACTGCACATCGCCCTGGGCTGAAGAGCCGTGTGCCTGCATCAGAAATGGCATTGGCTCAGGGCCTTCCGCGATGGACACGCCCGTCTTGTGGGGAATAAGCACATTGTCGTGCACCTTTACGCCATTCCAGAACACAGTCATGCGTGCATCGGCAAGTTTGGTGTTGTCCTTCCACACGGGTGACGTAAACCAGACGTCGTAGGTTTGCCATTTGTCCGGGCCCAGTGATGCGTTGTGATCAGCGGCCTTGACCCGGTAGATCGAGCCAGCTTCGTTGTACTTGATTTGATGGTCGCCACCAGGTGTGTTGAGAATTTGAATTTCGTAGCGGCTGTCAAATTTAACGCCACTGTTGCCGTTGCTTTGAGTAGTAGAGTCGCCACCGCCGGGGCTACGCCACTCGATGTGGTATCGGCCACTGCCCAACGGGATTCGGCTAACGACATCGCCCTCTGACGGATTGACCACAAGTGTTTCGCCGTCCTGAATCCAGGTGACCGGACCGCCGGTGTGCTTCATGACAAGATTGTCGGTGCCGTGTCCGGTCCAGAGTTTGACTGCCTCGCTAGGTGCGGTGCGGTTGAGTTTCGGATCGGCGCAGTGCTGTGATGCGGAGAAGTCCGGCCCCGGTCGATTGGACGCGGACAAGTTGCCTTGCAACTTGATGATGGCTGATATCCCGCCGACCTTCGTCTGGGCTGTGATCGTGCTGGGACCGATGAGGGGCTTGGAGGTGCGAAGGAAGTAGTGGTGCCCGTCGGGCGAGCGGCGGACCGCTGTAACGGTGCCGTTGCTGAGCGTCCACGTTGTCGTGTCAAGCAAGTGTGCGTCGTTGACGGGGTTCTGCAGACTCACAAGCACACCGTCGCTGCGGGCCTCCACACCAAGCACGGAGGGGGTGCTCATGGCTTGGGTGCATCCAAGCAACTGCGACATGGTCAGCACTGCAACGCTGGTAAGGGCCGTCATGCCAACCAATATAGTGGAGGCTTGCTTGGGTGCAATCTTGCCTTGGCGCTGAGTTGTGCGGTGGCAGCCGATATCAAGGGGCTGCTGCAGCAATTCGTTAGCCACTGTTTTGCCTTGCACTGGGTGGTAGGTGAATAGCTGCCGTGACGCCTGGTGTTTGCAAATTCACAAACAAGGTTGATCCATCGGGCGAAAAGCATGCGCCTGCAAACTCGGCCTTTGAACCTACGTTTTTCGCCAATGGGTACACCTTGCCTTTGGGCGTGACCCCCAACATGTGCTCCGGCGCTGCGCCGTCTTCGCACACAATCAAGTCGCCCCATGGGGCCACGGTGATGTTGTCTGCATTTTCAATGACACTCGGGTCATCGGGCTGGAGGAACAGCTCTAATTGGCCCGGGTGCGCTACCTCGCCTGGTGTGCCCTCAAAACGACTTGGCCGATACCGCATGAGTTGCCCGTGCTTGGTTCGTCCGCCGGTCGTACAGGCGAACCACACTTCATCGTCACCCATCCAGCAACCTTCTGCTCGTGCAAATCGAGCGGCGCCGCGTTTGAACATTTGATACCGAAGAGAGTCGTCATCGCTGTCGACATCCTCGACATCAATCCAGCCTACGCCAACAGGGACACCTCGCACCAGTGGCGTTGAGGCATCCCAATCCCGCGTGTCCGCCGAGTCGCATCCCTCCAGCCGCATTGCCTGCAGAGTGCCACCGGCATTCAAACTGCGAGGGTCTTGGGGGAGGTACCGGTAGAACACACCGTCTTGGCGATCTTCTGTCAAGTAGACGATTTCGCTGCGAGGATCTACCGCCACCGCTTCATGTCGGAATCGTCCCATGCCAATGATCGGCTCGGGCCGGCACAGTCGCGCCCCATCAACGGGCACCTCAAAGCAGTATCCATGGCGTTGTGTCCAGGGCAGTCCGTGCTCGGGCCCGGTTACGAACTCCTCGCAGGAGATCCATGAACGTCTTGGTGTTGGTCCACCTGCGCAGTTGTACTCAGTACCCGCAAGCGCCAAGTGCTGCTCGACGATGGCTCGTGTTGCAGTGTCATAGACGACGCGTGTGACACCTCCGCGACAGGGCATGGCGTGCCCGAAGACGCCACGTCCGGTGTCATACACATGGTGCTGTAACGCTGGTGTCCAACGGTTGTAGCCGTCTCCCCAAGGGCCATGCGCCGCGGTGTGTATGGCTGAAACTTCGTGGTTGCGCATCAGAATGGTGGTTCCGTTAGCGCCGGCAAACGCCGCCATTCCATCGTGCCTGCCCGGCACTGTCAGTCCATCATTCATTTCAGAACCCGCTGGTGACAGCAGGGTGTATGAAAAGCCCCCTGGGAGATCCAAAATGCCCGCAGGATCACGTTGCAATGGGCCCCAGCCAAAGGGTTCAACCGTCAACTGGCCCCCAGAGACAGCGCGATGCAATCCTGCGAATCCGAGACTCACAGCAAGGGTCTGCTGCAGAAACAAGCGACGAGAGGCTGGCTGCATGGTGAGTAGTCTATGCCTGAATTGCTCTCTAGACTGGCGTGTTCCAAAGCAGCTCAGAAGTCACATGCGGATTACCATCATTTTCAATCCAGTCTCTGGAAGCGGCAAGGCCGCGGACATCGCACGTGATCTCGAGGCAGCCCTGAACGACGCTGGTCACGTTGTGCGGCAGGTGGCATCTCAGCGGGGCCAGGGAGACTGGGTCACACCCGCGATAGACAACGCCCAAGCCCTTCTTGTGGTCGGTGGCGATGGAACCGTTCGTTCGGTGGCCCAATACGCTGCACGTGCCCACGTACCAATGTTGCATGTTCCTCTTGGCACGGAAAACCTGCTCGCACGAGGCTTTGGCATGCAATGTGATACCGAAGCTGTGATTGATGCCATCACAAACGGACGGCGTGTCCATATTGACCTTGCACAGGCTAACGGTGAGCCCATGTTGCTCATGGCGTCGGCCGGACTCGATGGGGCCGTTGTTGCCGACGTATCACGTAATCGTGGCTCATCTATTTCCAAGTGGACGTACATGCGTGCGCTGTGTCGGTGTATTCGCAGATTCCGAACACCGCTCATAAAGGTCGAGGTGGACGGTCAAACAATCGTCGACAACATCCAGGGTTGGGCTGTGGTTGCAAATTCCCCCGACTATGGGGCGCGGCTCGATCCCGCACCGCAAGCGAAGCTTGACGATGGCCTTCTCGATGTTGTCTTCCTGCCTTGTCGGACTCGCCTTGGATTTGCTGCCTGGGTCGTCTTGTCGCGGCTAGGTCTCCACTTGCGGCGAAAACGTGCTGTGGTGGCAACGGGCCGTTCAGTCACGATGACCTTCGACGTTCCAACGGCTATGCAGTTCGACGGTGATGCGCCACACGCAGAGGCATTGGTTGACCAACTGAACGTCGCCCTTATGCCCGAGCGATTGCTGGTCATCGTGCCATCTCAAACGAAGGTGTATCGCGCGTTGGCTCAATCGCCTGCGGATGCAAGCACCTGACCAGCTCTTGGGTACGACCCAAGCACCCTGAATCGTGGGCACAAGTTGGCAGCCCCCGCAAGCGCCGACTTCATGTCAGGATCGTCACGATGCGCATCTGCGTCAGCGAAGAACGTGTATTCCCAATTGGTCGCGCCGCTGGGTCGTTTGTCGATATGGCTGAGATTGATATTGTTGGAGCGAAAGCAGTCCAGTACGTCAACCAACGCGCCGGGGTGATGACCAGTGACAAACAGGAATGACGTTCGATCGTTGCCAGTGGCTTTCGGATGTTGATGGCCTAACACCAAAAATCGTGTGATGTTGCCGGGCCGGTCTTCGATGCCCTCAGCGCGAACCGAAACGTCGTAGATCGAAGCAGCCATGTTGGATCCAATGGCGCACAGCGTTGGGTCATCCGCTGCAGCCATGACGGCCTGTGCAGATGATGTTGCAGGGATAACGGTGGCGGAAGACAGATGTGATCGAATCCAGTCACGGCACTGATCTAGCACTTGTGGTTTGGAGGAGACGTGCGTGACGTCATCCAGTGATCCACTGCAGATGGCGCAGTGTCGCACTTCAACCAAGGTTTCGGCGCACACCGGGACATCGAATGTCGCAAATGCATCGTGGGTGTCCGCGATGCCGCCCACGAGACTGTTCTCCCATGGCACGACGCCGTAGTGACACGTTCGGCTGCCGACATCGCGAAAGACCGTCTCGATCGAGTCACACGTATGAAACTCTATTGTGCTTCCAAAGTGCCGTACCGCAGCGGCGTGGCTGAATGATCCTGCGGGGCCCAGATAGGCAATGGTCAGCGGCTGTTCCAAGGCAAATGAGCCCGACATGAGTTCCCGCCAAATAGCTTCAACAGTTCGATCTGGAAGGGGGCCTTGATTCAAATCACGCACCCGTCCCAATACCCGTTTTTCGCGATCGGGGGCGTACACCGGCCCTCCGTCGCGACGCTTAGTTACGCCGATTGACTCCACAATGCCAGCACGCTCATTCAGCAGCGCGATGAGCTGTTCATCGATAGTGTCGATGCGTTGTCGCAGATCGTCGAGGTCAGCCATGTGCGGAGGGTCCTGCCCCCCAAGTGCTGGTGGGTGGGGACATCCTACGGGAGCCCCGCCCTAGGCAGGAAGATCGCCGTTGTTGCATCCACTGTGGCCAACCTTGCGAATATTGGGTTGCCTGAACCCTTAATACGAGGTCCAATAGAGGATCGGACCCGTTGTCCACTTGCCCCCTGAGGAGTTGCAGATGCCCCGCAGACATGCGTTGATTGCCATAGGAGTTGTTGCAGCAGGAACGACGGCACTTCTGGCGAGCCCTCCAGCGGGGCAACCTTGGGATGAGCCACTTGTGGTCGCGGGCGAGTTAGTGTTTCCCGAGGGCCACCGCATTCCAAAGGCGATGACTCGCACTGAGGCGAGATTCATCGGTGAGGCAGGCATCGTGTCTTCCCGAAGTGGAACGGCGCCGCCCATCGGGCCCATTCGCTGCGCCAGCGAGTACGAGCCGATGCAAGGCATCATTCTCGCTTGGGAGGGGTACACGACCATCTTGCGGCAGATGGCCGCTCACATTACGACGACAGGGGAGGCCGACGTGTACGTGGCCTGCGACAGCTCGAGCGAGGCAAACAGCGCTCGCAGCAGCATGATCAATGCCGGCGCTGACCCCGATCGCGTCTTCACCTTTGTGCACCCCACCGATACCGTTTGGATTCGGGACTGGGGCCCTCGCTACATTTACGAAGGTAACTGTCGAGCAATTGTGGATCACACGTATAACCGGCCACGGCCCAGCGACGATTCTTGGTCTTCGTGGTTTGATGGCCAAGTGGGGCACGCCTTTTACGAGCACGAGTTGGTGCACGGTGGTGGTAACTTTCACTTGAACGGGGCGGGGGTATCTGCTGCCACGCGACTGATCAATAATGAAAATGGTTCGTTGTCGGATGCTCAGATCATTGCCATCTGGCGTGACTATCAGAACGTTGAAACGTATCTGCACGATCCATTTCCAACCAACGTCGACTCTACACAACACATTGACATGTGGATGCAGATCGTGGACGAACATGAGATCATCATTAGCGACTGGCCAACGGCCGCGGGCAGCACGCAAGACAATATTTGCGACTGGGCGACGGGCTACTACCAGGGACTTGGTTGGACAGTGCATCGAACGCCAGCTTTTGATAGTGGTTGGTCTCACTTCACCTATACGAATATGGTTATCTGCAATGATCTTGTGTTGTTGCCGGTTTACGACGACATTTCAGATACCTACGACAACCAGGCGCTGGCCACAGTCCAGGCGGCTTTGCCAAATCATACGATCGTACAAATCGTTTGCGATGACCTTGCGTACAGTGCTGGCGTCATGCACTGCATTTCGATGCACATGCCCAAGCATGTAGGTGGCGTCTATCCAACAACCTGTGTTCGCTTGCCACTGGAAGGCAGTGTGTTTGAGGCAGGCGAGACCATCGTGACCAATTGGATCAGCGATGATGATGAGTTCGATGTCAATGTCATCGATGTTGAATTGTCCACCGACGGTGGCGCAACATGGACTGTGATTGCCGCATCGTCCCAGGACGATGGGTTTCACAGTTTCGCTGCGCCGAACATCGGTACCACGATGGCGCAGGTGCGGGTGATCGCTCACGATGGCGATGGAAATGTCGGGGGCAGCGCAGGTGCGATGTTCACGATCGAGTCAGATGTGATGGCAGGCGACGTCAATGGCGACGGCAGTGTCGACGTCAATGACCTTCTATTGGTGGTTGGGCAATTCGGGTGTGCCAGTGGGTGTAGTGCCGATGTTGATGGCGATGGCATGGTGACCGCCGCTGACATTCTCGTTGTTCTGGCGAACTGGTCGCTCTGACGGGCCGCAGTGTGCAGGGCCTAGTACTATGCCCGACATGCCAATGCCTCTCGTATCGATCACCATCGGCGTCCTGCTCATTCTGCAGGGCCTCGGCTTCTACTTCGCATCTGACGCACAGTCGCTGACGGCTGCAATTCCGGCGATTCCCGGAGCGTTGTTTGTCCTACTTGGGTTCATCTCGCTTTGGGCCCCTCCCTTGCGAAAGCACTTGATGCACGTCGTCATGCTCTTGGCGTTGCTTGGTGCAGTGATGGCCTTGGTTCGAGGTTTGCCAGCACTGAACGCTGACCCATCGCCGCCAGCTAAGGTTGCAGAGTTGACAGCGGATGGCTCGATGACCAACATCGCTGCAACGACAGCGCTCACCTCGATGCACTGGGCCAAGGTTTGGGACCAACTGATGATGGCAGGCCTGTGCATTGTGTTGCTTGGCTTGGGTATTGGATCATTCGTGCAGGCTCGCCGAAGCGGCACGATGGATGCTGCCCGCGCCCAATCAAACTGACCTTAGATGCATCAGTTTCGATGCAACTTGCCGGTGATGGCGTAGCCAAGGGCATCGATCACCTGTTCTGTTGATCGACAGACGACTGAAGCTGCCGCATCGACTTCCTTCATTGCATGGTCGAGTGACGTCTCATGCAACGTGATCAGTGGCGTGCCTAAGGCCACCGCACGCCCCGCATCGAATGCGGCATTCCATTGGCGGTACCTTTCGCCGAATCGAGCGACCACGATATCGGCTCGCTCGAGCATGGTCCGCGTTCGTACGGCATTGAGTGAAGCGCCCAGTCGGTCTCGCCAGAAGGCGTTGGATTCGTGTCCGTCGCAGGGTTCGCCAAGAATGACAGCTCCGCAGTCATCCGAGTCATCATGCGCAAGTACTGGCGAGCACAGCTCAACGGGCAAGCCAGCTTCTGCCACGCCTGCAGCAATACACGTTCGCCAGTCGGTGTGGATTTCCCCGGCGAGATAAACCATCCACATCGCCTCAGACGAATGCGTCACGTGACGATCTCGACGATATGGAATGTTTTGGCCCCGCGAGGTAGGTCGACGCGAATTTCTTCGCCCACGTGCGTTTTCAACAGGGCCTGTCCAAGATTGGAATTCGAGGTCACCTCAACATAGTCAAGGTCGTATCGGCCGCTTGCTTCGCCAACAAGCTTGTACAAGTCTTCGTCATCGTTGGCAATATCACGAAGTCGAACAGTGGAACCGAGAAAGACCATGTCATCGGGCACATCATCGGTGTCCGCAACCACAGCACCCTTGAGTCGCTCTTCGAGGAGTTTGATTCGGGCCTCATTCATGCCCTGGTCCTCGCGAGCGGCGTGATATTCGCCGTTCTCTTTCAAGTCGCCCAATTCTCTTGCGCGACCGATGCGGTCGGAAATCTCTTTTCGGCGGCGAACCCGGTCAGACAGTTCGCCTTCCAACTTGACCTTGTCGTCCGCTGTAATAAATTCCATCTCGTTCCCCAATCGTCGTCATGTGTCCGGCAATGTGGATGCCAAAAGCGGAAGTCCGCAGGACCTCCGCCACGTGAAGTGTCCCGTGTTTTGGCCAAAACGTCAATTGGCCCTCTTCAAACTCACGTTGAGGGGGCGTCAGAGACCTCAATGTGCTGCGTGAGAGCCTGCAAGCCCTCGTCGATCCAGCGGATCTCGATGTGCACGGGACCACCGTCACCAGTGGCGGGCGGGTGAACCTCGATGGTGAGCAGCACCTGGCCATCCACCAGTTCAATTGTCGCGTTCTGACCAGCCATGCAGAGCACTTGAGGCGACGCAATTGTTTTGTTGCCACGTTGGATATCTAGGGACACCATGAATTGATTGCCCTCGAGGCGTTCAACGGTGGCGGTAGATGCCATGGATGGAGCATGCTGGCAGCTAGCGGAGATTGAGATGATGGGGAGGCACAATGTGCCTGTCAGGTTCATGGCGTCAGTGTAGGCTGAGCACATGGCTGACCCGATCATCATCTCCACATGGTCCTTTGGCAAACGAAGTCATGACGCAGTTTGGCCAGCGTTGATCGACGGGGCTTCATCGCTGGACACTGTGGAGAAAGTCTGCCGCATCGCCGAGGATGACCCAGCAATCGACTCCGTTGGCTATGGGGGCAGACCAGATCGCGAGGGCCGTATGACTCTCGATGGCTGCATCATGCTTCAGCCGCGGCAATGTGGAGCTGTTGCGTGCGTCCGACGCCACCGGCACCCTGTCTCAATCGCTCGGCAGGTTATGGAGCGGACCGATCACGTCATGCTTGTTGGCCCCCTAGCGGATGATTTTGCAGACGCCTGCGACATGCCAGCTGAGCCGATGTTGTCGCCTGAGGCAAAGGCCGCATTTGATGCAAGGGCCCGTGGGGCGGCGGGGCCGCCGCCAGCGCCAATGGACAACCCCTCGGGTGCACTCTTTCCAGATGAGGAACCCTGGCGCAATCACGACACTATTGGCACACTGTGCATCGATCAACGCGGCACGCTTGCGGGGGCGTGCTCCACAAGCGGTATGGCGTGGAAGGTGCCAGGGCGAGTTGGTGATTCGCCCATCATCGGTCACGGGTTGTACGTTCGACCCGGTGTAGGCGCCGCCACGGGCACTGGTACTGGCGAACTAGTTATGGGCGAGTGCGGAGCATTCCTTGCAGTAGAGCGCATGGCGTTGGGCGACACGCCCACCGAGGCGTGCGTTGCAGTCGTGCAGCGCATTGTCGATGCCGGGCCATTGGAGCCTCACGAGACGGTCGCCATGATTGCCTTGGCTGCTGATGGCACGTGGGGATCCGCATCGATCCGCCCGGGCTACCGCACCAGCATCAAGAGCTTGACGCAGGACGATGCCCGAACTGCCCATCGAGTGCTGTTGGACTCCTGATTCATGCGTGTCGCGGCTATCGATGTGGGCAGCAACAGCGTGAAGTTGGCCATCGGCGACGTGGAGAGCGACCATGTGCATGTCGTTTCCACCGATCGAATCACCTTGCAATTGGGTCGCGATGTTGAGTTGCACGGGGGGCTTGGCGAGGCAGTCATCGATGCGGTTGCCCAGGCGGTCGGATCGTTAGCCACACAGGCACGGATGGCGGGGGCCCGCCGCATCGACGTTGTTGGCACCAGCGCCGCGAGAGAAGCATCCGATGGAGATCAACTTGCTGCGGCCGTCGGGGCAGCAGCAGGTGTACCAATGCGCAGGCTGTCTGGGTTGGATGAAGCGCATCTCTTGTCGCGGTCAATCGATATCGCCGTGGGCATTCCGCTACGCAGCGCAGTCATGCTCGATATCGGCGGCGGCAGTACCGAACTTGTATGCACGGATGGCGGACTGGTTGTTGATCAGGTGTCCCTTCCCATCGGATCCGTTCGATTGACTGATCGCCTCCAACTGCGTGGCGAGGACCCCTTCGATGACAATGCAAAGGAGCGTCTTCAAGGGGCCGTCGATGAGGCGATCAGCAATGTGTGCAGTGTTGAACAAGGCAGTCGTGGATTCGGTTGTGGGGGAACGGTGACGTCGCTTACTCGACTCCATATGTTTGGCATGCCGCCCAGTGAGGTGCAAGCCGGTGCTGTTGATCGAACGTTGCTCAGTCGTGAGGGAGTTGATGCATTGCTTGAAAGCCTTGCAAGCAAGTCGCTCGAGGATCGCATGGCATGCACGGGTTTGAAGGCCAAACGGGCCCAAATCCTTCCCGCAGGTGCCGCAATTCTTGCGGGCTTGCTCCATCGACTCGATGTAGAGGACCTGCAAGTACACGAGCAGGGCATTCGAACAGGGCTGCTCTTCGACCTTGCGCAGCGATAGTCGACCGGGCTGGGATGCAGGGTCGATCAGCGGATTGAACGCTTGGGTATGGCCTCGCTAATCAAGCGGATAGAACGGCCTTGATTGAGCGGGCTCAAATTGAATGCCATCACTGCCCACGGGACAGACCTGTAGGCATGTTCCGCAGCCTGTACACACAGCTGGATCAATGCGAGGCCGATCACCAGCATCAAGGGGCAGCGCGCCATCAACCGGGCAGGCATCATGGCACACGCGGCACGCTTCCCCCTGCCAGGCAAGGCACCCACCTTCATGTACGGAAACCTCCGCCATGTTTACGGGCAATTCGTATTGCAGCACACCTGGCTCGCACGCTGCGATACATGGCAAGTCGGTGCACATGACGCAGGCATTTTCAGCTGCGTTAATCAACGGCGTCCCTGCTCGTTGGGGACCATAGTTCTCCCCAGCAAGCACGATAGCCTTGGGTGGACATGCTGCGGCACAATCGCCACAACGGGTGCACGCGGCAAGAAACTGCCCTTCAGCGACAGCACCAGGTGGCCGCTGCAGCAAGACGAGTGATAGGTCACCGGCATGTACTTTGCCATGGCTGTGGCCTGCCCCTGACTTGCCCGATATCAAACGCGCAGCGGCATCTTGGCCACGCTGCATTGCGCCTCGAAACAGATCTCGTCGGCTAAAGGGCATGCCTCGATAGTAGCGATCAAGTGAGCCTGCCTCGACTACCATCGTTAAAGATGCTCCATCGCCCTGTCTGCACAACACCACCATCCGATGAATTCACCGCATGGCCCGGGGGCCGACTTGTGGCGTGGTTGGCCTGGTTGGCCCCTGCGCTGTACTTCTTATTCGAGTTTCTGGTGCGGGTGCTACCAAGCGTTATAGAGGGGGAATTGCAATCCGAGATGGCCGCCAGTGCCGCGAGCATCGGTTTCAACATGGGCCTGTACTACCTGGCCTATGCTCCAATGCAACTCATTGTGGGGGCGATGCTCGATCGATTCGGTGGGCGGGCGCCCATTGGTTTGTCAGCCATTGTTCTTGCATCGGGCTGCATACTCTTCGCTGTTGCACAGTCCATAGGCTGGCTAGGTGCGGGGCGTTTTCTGATGGGGCTCGGTTCGGCATTTGCCTACATTGGTGCAATCTATGTGGCTTCGGCTTGGTTTCCACGCCGGCGTATTGCGTTCATCGCAGGACTGACCGCAGCCCTAGGCATGGTCGGGGCGATTGCTGGACAAGTCGTTGCGGGATTGGTTCTCGAAGCCATGCCGTGGCGCACAGCGATGCTGATATTGGCGGGTATCGCCGTTGCGTTAGCTGTGTTGATGTGGCTATTGATTCCTGATCGACCTGCATATCTCACGACTCGCATCAAGTCAGTTGGCTCATTCAAGGGTGGGGGTGTGTTTAAAAGCATCTTGGATGTCATGCGCGTTCGCGCCAACTGGGTGCTTGCTGTAGCGGTTGCATTGCTGTATATGCCAGTTGATGTGTTTGCATCGATGTGGGGCGATCGGTTTCTGGAGCACGTTCTTAAAATGTCGCCAGAGGCAGCGCAGTGGGCTGATGCAGTTGTCTTTCTTGGGATAGGTTTGTCAGCGCCATTGATGGGGTGGTGGACCGATCGAACTGGACGACGCTTAGGTGCCATGCGGGTGAGCGCAGCACTTTCGTTTGTTGCCCTAGTACTCCAGTTCTACGTGGTCGATGCCGACACAGCGCTCTGGTCATTCCCACTGCTCTTTGCACTTGGACTGGGTAGCGGCGGTGTGATTCTCGGCTTTGCGGTCGCCATTGACCAGAACGGTGACCACGCACGAGGTGCGGCTTTGGCCTTCGTAAACTGCGCCCAAATGGGGCTCGTGTTCGCAGGAGAGTGGTTGGTAGGGATCCTGCTGGACCTATTTTCTGGCAAGGGCTCGGCGATGGCATTCGCCCGGGCTGACTTTCAAAAGGCACTGGCCATCTTGCCCTTGAGTGTGCTGTTGTCCATTGGCTTGATGTTTGTGCTTCGTCACAGGGCTCCTATGGGACCACGCGGCTCTAAAACTGCCCAGAAGCATTGACATGGGCTACTGATGGGGCACACTGAAAGGTGGGAACGTTTCAGGAGTTCGCTCGCCCATGGCATGCACACATCTGTTTGGAATCGCTGCGACGCTCGTGCTCTGCGGAGGCGTCTGCTCAGCGGGTCAGGTGCACGAAGCGCCAGTTCGACTTGAGTCGGTTCGGACCTTACAAATTGTGATTTCCCCATCGACACACGAAGCAAGAGTGCGGTCCATGCAACGCATGTGCCCCGAACTTGTCGTGGCTCACACAGACTCTGACTTTGGTCCAGGTCAGTACATCGTGCAAGCGGGCTTCGAGCAGCAAGAAGCTGCCGCGGCGTCCTACGTCGTGCCTGCAGAGGCCTTCCCGGTTCACTTCAATAGCGCAGAGATTATGTTTGCCACGGCGAACGCAACGACACAAACAACAACTGAGTGGTCCTTTGAGTTGTGGCGTGGTACGCCTCAGAGCGGTCAGTTAGTTGCAAACTATGCCTCAGATGGAACCATTCTTCCACACCTGATCATGCCGCCGGGTACGACCGGAACCGTAGTGCAGATACTCATCGATCCAAGTGATCCAGATCAACTCTTCGTCGAGGATGATGGCAGCCACACGTATACGGTTGCATTTCGAATTCAGGCACATCACAGTCCAGGCCAGCCATGCCTTGTTGCGCCAGCGGAGCAGTTAAATGCGTTCCCGACAACTGATGTGTCGGGCTTGAACGTTCCAAGTGGCAACTGGATCGATGCGATTGATGGTCCTCTCTGTGTGTGCGGTAATGGCTGGTTTACCTTCTCGCAGTTCCCAACGTTCTGCACTCCAAGTGGGGACTGGGTGATTCGATCGACCTATACACCGTTCCAGTGTGCTTCTGCCACGGGCGGGTGTTGCTTCGCCGATGCATCCTGTGAGTTGCTTTCAGAATCTGATTGCGGCACGCTTAATGGGATATGGGCGGGGGCGGATGTGACTTGTACGCAGGCCGATTGCCAGCCATCGCCCGGTGCCTGTTGTGTGGAATCCACTGGTGCTTGCACAGAGGTCGACGAGGCAACTTGTGTGGCATTCGGTGGAGCGTTTCATGCAAACGAAAGCTGCGCAACGTGGATTTGCTTCCCCGAAGGTGCGTGCTGTCTTGCCAATGGTGATTGCACGGGGCCCGTGCAGCAAGAAACCTGCGTGGGCTTTGGTGGCACGTTCATGGGCCACGGGACCGATTGCGCCACCATTGACTGTCCAGATCCAATTGGTTGGTGCTGCCCTGAGGACGGCAGCTTTTGCAGTGATATGACCGAGAGCCAGTGTGACGCATTTGGTGCGACCTGGGGTGGTGTTGGAACGTCCTGCGATGATGCAACAGCGTGCGGTGGTGCATCCTGCCCAGGCGATGTAGATGGAAGCGGAGCAGTTGACGTTGACGATCTACTGCTCATTCTCTCGGGCTGGGGCGGTTCGGGCAGTGGTGATGCCGACGGTGATGGCGACGTTGACGTTGACGATCTGCTTATGGCAATTGGTAACTTTGGCGACTGCTGACTCGGCACTCTCAGCGACGACGCCGTGGTCGCGCTGCGCACAGCGCTAGGGCCAACACGCTTGGGGCGGGCACTGCAATGACGTCCATCGTTAGGTTGATTGCATCATTGCCATCAAAGCCAACTTCGTGCGCCACGCTCCAGATGTCACCGGCATTGAGTATCTGTAGAACGGGTGAGTCAAGGACACCTTGAATGCCAGCGACATCAAACATCGACAGGTCGATGGTCGAGATAGCACTGAGCCCTGTCCACGCAAGTGCAGCACCGGACTCACCGTGCACCCACTGCAGCGTGCCGGTGCCTAGGAGTCCTTCAGGCAGGTCGTACTCGTACCACCAACCCCCAGCGTCGATGTTCTCCAGCATATTGCCACCATTGCTTAGCAGGGTTTCAACGCCAAGACCTACCGGGGTTGTATCGCCTGGGTTACCAGTTTCGGGTGCATCGAATAGGACCACGACGCTCAGCCCTTGTGCGGTATTGGCGGCGAAGAGGCAGAAGTGTCCAGGGGCATCGATGCCAGCGATCTGCAGAACCTCGCGAGTTGCGTCAAGGTCCGTGGCGCTGAATGTGCCATCGGCAAACAGCAGGGGCATTTCTGCCGTGCTCAGTACGAGATTCGTGTCTGCCGTGTGGACCTGCACTTGGGCAGCTACGGCGATCAGCGTTAATGTGGCAAGTGCCATGCGTCCTACAGCCCCGAGAGCCGTATCTCCTCTAGGACGGCAACTGTAGTTTCAGATGCAGGTCATAGGGCACACAATATGCACACAATGTGTACGCAAGAGCACGTGCTAGAGCAACGGACTAAGCAGTCCAGCTGCATTGCCCAGTAAACGCCGTGTCCAGGGCTGTTGGAGCCAGCGGGCAGTGTCAACGGGCTTGCTTTCATTGAGGTAGGACATCTGCAGAAATCGCAGTTGGCTTGCAAATTGCGGGCACCAGCCAAACAGGCTGACCTCAAAGTTCAATTCCAGACTGCGGCGATCCAGGTTTGCGGACCCGACCATGAAGACTTCTCGATCGACAACCATTGTTTTGGCATGCAACAGGCCCGCCTCATATTCATACAGCTCAACACCTGCACGAATGAGCCCGGCATAGTGACTTCGGCTGGCGAGGCCAACGAGCCGTGAGTCATTTCGACGTGGGACAATGAGTACCGTGCGAACGCCTCTGAGCGCCGTGCCTCGAAGCGCGACTTCAGTTGCCGCATCGGGAACGTAATAGGGTGTCGTCAGAATCAGTTCATCCCGTGCCGCGTGGAAGCAGGTCCGAAGAATCTGCTGCAGCGTGTCAATGCCGCAATCTGGTCCAGTGCCAATGACTTGCAAATTGGCGTCGCCGGCAACAGTGTTCGATACTGTATTGAGCAAGTAGTCGTGCTCTTGATCGGTTGTTGCATGCCAATCTTCGAGAAACAACATCTGCAGATCGTGAACGGCGGGACCTAATATTCGAATGGTGCAATCAACCCATGGGGCAAATGCCGCCTTCACTGCGAATGCGGGTGAGGCAATGTTTCGGCTGCCAGCCCAGCCAATTGAGTTGTCGATGATGAGTAACTTTCGGTGGTTGCGCAGGTCGATTCTGGAAATGGCCATCCGCAGCATTTTTGCCGGAAGCATTTCGTACACCTGCACGCCACCATTGATCATCTTGGTTCGCAGCGGCGATCGGAGCATTGCCTTAGAACCTACCGAGTCAACGAGTAGTCGAACCTGCACACCACGTTGGGCAGCGGCAATCAAACGATCACAGAAGCGTGTGCCCACTTCGTCAGGGAGGAAGATATAGGTTAAGAGGTGGACGGTTTCGGTTGCAGCGTCAATGTCCATCAACGCTCCGTCGGTAAATTCCTCGCCCCGTCCGAACAGCTGCAATGCATTGCCGCCAAGCACATCCGTATCACTAATAGCACCGGCAATGTCGAAGATCGGCTGAAGTCGATCGGGGATATTTGGTTGAATTTCAGCGAGTACTTCGCGCGCTGCGCGGCGAAAGTGGGGGAGCCGCCGATGTGATTCTAGATGCTGCTTTCTTCGCTTTCGACTGATCCAGCGGCCACCAAAGAGCATGTAAATGACCGCGCCCACAAGTGGCAGGAGCACAATGAGCGTGATCCATGCAAGCCTAGAATCACTTGTGCCGTCCTGTCGAAGAAGGACTTCGCCCACGAGCCACACGACGACTCCTATGTGGGAGGCAATCAACAGCAGTTCTACAGGCAGGTTCACGCCGTGGATCCTCGTCTGAAAATGCTCGTGTGGCAAGTCGGACGCCATGTTGTCAGTAGCACTGCAAGTGGAAGCAGCGTACAGGCCCATAGAACGCTAGCTTCATGGGCCGACCCGATTGCCCAGGCAACAGCCAGCGGCCCCATGAGCAATGGCCATGGCTCTGGTATGACCACAACAAGCGGAAGCAGCACAATTGTCACAAAGGCGAATCCAAGTACGGGCCACCTGCGGTGCATGGCGCCTGCTCTGGCGCAAATGCCCCCGGCGGCCAGTACCCAGGTGCCAAGCAATGTTGCAGCGGCAATGGCTCTTGCCAAGGCGACCTCGCTGGGGAGCAATAGCCCGATCACCGCTGCGCCGAGCAAGATAGCCAGCGTTATTGACTCTGCTGCAATCACAGTTGGATTGTCAAATGTGGTGTTCAGCATCGTTGCAGGCCAGACCAGCACGCTTCCGCCAGCAAAAACGACCATGAGGCGTCGTATAGCGCGCACCCAGCTTTCGGGCGAGGGATCAATTGGGGCGGTTGTGCCGATGACGATCAGCCAGGCGAGGGCTGCCCAGATGAGGATGCAGGGTACGAGCAGGCGTCTGCGGTTCACCGCCGAACGACAACGGAGGCGTCAGTCAGATCAATTTCACCAGCGTGATGTTGATCCACTCGCCCTGACGATCGGAAGAGGTGGTCAAGTCGGATCAGTTTCCGATCAGCCATGGCTTCCAAGGGAGTCTCTTCACCCGGGGCTGAGCCCCAGATGATTCGCGAGTCACGGTCTGTCGTCAAGATCAATCGTCCATTTCGATTCCACTGAGAAAGATCGATGGCCTTGATCTGCACCGCCCAATCTTTTGAGGCAATCTGGTGCAGCACGGCGAGCCCGGCGTGTACATCTTGGCTCTCCCACGCTCGGCGGGCGCGCACTGGGCGGTGTTGGCGCGGGTGAATCAGCCGGATGACATGGGCTGCGGGGTCCAATTGGCACTGGGCTGGCAGCAGCCGGCCCTGTGCATCGACAATCGCTTCGCCGTACCGATCCTCGATGATCGTTGTTGGTGCGAGAAACTGTCCTGTGACAACAATTGCACCATCTGAAGATCGCTGGACTTGATCGACCTGCGCAAACCAGCCCGTTTCATCGAGGGCAGTGCGTACTCGCGCAAGCGTGGCCCTGTCATGTGGTGAGGTTTCTTTGCCAATGGCGTGCATCGCAGTTTCCGCGAGATGCTGCAGCAATGAGTCGCCGGCCCAGTTGGGGGCGTGGGCAAATCGGACTTCACGCACCATGGGCGTAGTTGTCTCGCCATGCTTTCGCAGGGAGGGAACAAAGATCAACGTGGAAATGGCCGCCACGAGAAGAAGGCTGCCTGCAATCCAACGTTCGCCTTGGGCCCATGTGAAGCCCACTTGGCGTCCAGCACCACGTTTCTTGCCGCGGCCTTTGCCCTTAGATCGTTTTGGAGTTGTTTTTCGTTTGGCCATTGCGGTGCGTGTGGCCAGCGCGCCCAACTACGGGCCCCGGCAGTTTGCTTATCGGCCGTTCACCCTGTTGGGGCTTGAGCGGATTCCCTGCCGCGGCGATGGGCAGCCTGAACGAGCCCATCGCACAGTTGCTTCATGGACAAGCCTTGGGCGGCCGCAGCCATTGGGAGCAGGGAATGTCCGGTAAAGCCGGGCATGGTGTTGACTTCTAGGAGCCAAGGTGTGCCCTGAGTATCCAAGAGGAAGTCAACCCTCGCGAGATCTCGCACTTCACACAACTCACCCAATCTGCAGGCCGTTTGGGAGAGTTGCGTTTCCAGTGGGGCATCGAGTGTTGGGTGCACTGTGTATTGGGTGTCTTGTCGATCGTATTTAGCCGCAAAGTCATAGGTTGACTCCGCTGGTGTGATTTCAACGATGGGCAAACTCTTCCCGTGAAGCAGGCCAACTGTGAGTTCACGGCCTTCGATTCGTGTTTCGATCATCACCCGTCGATTGTCCTGTAAGAGTGCGCCGATGGCGGCTTTGGCCGTCTCCACTGTGTCACACATGTGTAATCCAACGCTTGAACCCTCATCAACTGGCTTGACTACGAGGGGTAAATCGATCAGGGCGATTGGCTCTTCTTCGATCAATATCCAGTCGGGGGTTGGAATGTTGCTGTCCCGAGCCAGTCGTTTGACACGGTCCTTGTCCATACACAGTGCAGCTGCAGCGGCCTTGGCACCCACGAAGGGGCGGCCGTGTTGCTCTAAAAGCATCTGTAGGCCACCACCTTCGCCCCAACGGCCGTGCAAAACAGGAAAGACCACTTCGCCTGGAAGTTGGGCAAGCTCTTCTAGGGTGATTTGGTTGATGACTTCGTCATGCACGCGGTGTCCCGCTTCTCGCAGCGATTCGATGACCGCAGCACCTGAGGCGAGACTTACATCGTGCTCAGCATCAGGTCCGCCGCGAAGAACCAGCACACTCGTCATGGCATATTGCTCGTCATGAATACGGACTCTTTACGCATGACTGTGTCTGGACCAGATGACGACTTCGCGCTCCAATTGTAGGCCGGTGGCCTGCGCCACCATCGATCGAATAGTTGCCATGAGCGATTGTACATCTCGGCTCGAAGCACCTGGCTGTACGACAATGAAATTAGCATGACGGTCACTGACGCTTGCGCCGCCATGCGCCAATCGCTTCAAGCCTGCCTCGTCGATGATCTTTCCGGCGCTCATAAGTGATCCAGTCGACGTGTCCACGGGGTTTCGAAAGGCGCAGCCTGCGCTGTGGTCCGCCATGGGCTGGCCAGCCTTCTTGGCCGCGAAGAACGTTTTGACGTTTTGTCTAATCTCGAGAGGGTCACCTTCCTCAAGATGCAGCACTGCAGAGGTCACAATGCCCTCGGGCAAGGTGCTTTCTCGGTACCCAAACGCAAGGGCATCCGTATTGAAGGTCCGTGTAGTGCCATCAAGCAAGATCACCTCGACGGCATCGAGCACCGAAGCAATATCGCCACCGCTACCTCCAGCATTCATTCGGACAGCGCCACCAACTGTTCCAGGAATGCCGGCCATGTGTTCGAACCCCTGCAGCCCTCGTCGGGCCAATTCGGTCACAAGGCCAAACAAATCGACGCCACCACCGATGCGGGCCGCTGTTACGGAGCCCGTTCGATTGAACTCGATCGCTCTAAAGCAGGGTTGGTCAAGTCGAAGCACAACACCGTCCACACCATCATCATCCACCAGAAGGTTTGCGCCACCTCCGAGAATGCGAATCGGAACTTCGGCGTGTCGGCATCGGCGCACAATTTCAGCGGCCGTTTTGATTGTGTGCGGAGAGACGAGCATATCTGCCCGCCCTCCAATGCCATACCACGTCAGTGGTCCGATGGGTGCATCTGCAACGCAGTCTGCGTCCAGTCCGGACACCAGATTGGATCGTGCAATGGTCACGCGCCGCCCGCAATAGAACTGGACTGCATGAAATCCCTGCCGATTGTCCAGACAGGGCCCGCGCCCATGATCACCAATAAGTCGCCGCCTTGAAGTTCCTGCTCCAGAAGATCCACAATGTCATTGAATTCAGGTACGTGCCGAGCGTGTACGCCCCGTTGTTGTAGGCGCTCTACGAGATCGGTCGCGCTCACCTTTTTCTGCTCTGCTTCAGAGTCTCGAACGAAGTAGATGTCCGGGACGATTACTTCGTCGGCATCACCAAATGACTGTGCAAACTGATCAATTAGGAATCGAGTTCGGCTGTGCTGATGGGGTTGGAATACGCACACGAGGCGCTGGGGATCCTGGGCAACTCGAAGGGCACGAAGGGTCGCCTCGATTTCGGTCGGATGGTGCCCGTAGTCGTCGAAGACCAGCACACTTCCGCCTGTGACGGGCCGTTCGCCCAAACACTGCATTCGTCGATCCAGCCCCTCAAACTGCTCGGCTGCCTCGGCGGCATCGGTCCACTCGGCACCGAGTTGGTGTGCAAGAATGACGGCTGCGGCAGCATTCATGGCCATGTGCGCACCAGGAATGTGGGTGGTCCACTGCACGACCCACATGCCTTCGCGCAGGATGCCAACACGATTGACCGCTTGATCGAAGATAACTTGATAATCCGCCTCTGGATGGAAGCCAAAGGTTGAAACGTGGCACGCCAGCCCCGGAGTGATCCGCCCGCGATGGGCGCCATCGTGGGCGATAAGCAGCGAGCCGCCGTCCTGGACGTGGGGAATTGACTCAGCGAAGACTGTGAACGCCTCGATGATGGCATCGATCGAGCCATAGATGTCCAAGTGGTCCTCTTCCACATTTGTGATCAACGCCATGGTTGGTCGGTGGTGGTGAAAGGAGCGATTGAATTCACAGGCTTCGGCGATCAGAATGCCACCTTCCCCTGCATGGGGTCCAGATGGAATGGTGCTGGCGCCCAGTCGAGAGCCTCCACCAAGTTGCGGGCAGTGTGCACCGATGATGAAGCCTGGGTCGAGGTCTGTGGCCAGCAGAATCCAAGCCAGCATCGCCGCGGTCGTACTCTTTCCGTGTGTGCCGGCGATCGACACGCCCAGTCGTCCTGTTTGGATGAGTCCAAGCCCATGTGCGTAGCTCAGCTGGGGGAGACCTCGTGTGCCCGCTTGGGTTCGATGCGGATGGTCTTGGTCAATAGCCGCGGAATACACCAGCACATCGAGCCCCTCGGGAAGGTCCTGCGTACCGATCGTGACATCGATCCCGTCAGCGGCCAGACGCCTTGTGACATCGCTCTCAAGGGCATCGCACCCCGATACAACCACGCCTCCAGCTGCCGCCAGTCGGGCTAAGCCGCTCATTCCGCATCCACCAATACCGGTGAACCAAGCTCGGGTACCTGGCGAAAAGGTGCCCGGGGTGCAGCCGGAAGTGGGGTTCGTGGTCAAGCCCGTTGATGGGCCCTCGCCGCTGGCATGGGTGGGCATGCGTGCAGGGTACTCTGTGCATCTATGAGCACGAGAGATCTTCATGACATGATTCACGCCCAGGTGCTGATCGTCGACGACGAGCCCGACCACGCCGAGACCATGGGCGAAGCGTTGCGGCGATTGGGCCACGTGTGTACCAGTGTCCACTCCGCGCACGAGGCAATAGAGGAAATTCGATACGGCGTTTTCGACGTGATCGTGACAGATCTAGTGATGGAATCAGAGGACTCAGGGTTGCAGGTATTGGCTGCAGCACGTGAGCATCAGCCTGATGCCGAGACCATCATGGTGACCGCGCATGGTGATATTGCAACAGCCAAGGCGGCACTGCAAGGTGGTGCGTGGGACTTTATTGAAAAGCCATTGGATCTGGAAGTCTTCCGTAATCTCGTCAAGCGAGCGGTGGAGACCGTTCGGCTGCGCGACACAAATACGCGACTGCGAGGCCAAGTCGATTCGGCCTTTGGTTTCGAAGGCATCATTGGCGACTCGCCGGCGATTCGAAAGGTCATCACGACCATTCGACAAGTTGCTCCAAGTCGAATTCCAGTCCTCATTACAGGCGAGTCTGGTACGGGAAAGGAACTTGTCGCTCGCGCGGTGCACAGTCAATCCAAGCGTTCTGCAAAGCGATACGTCACATTCAATTGTGCAGGCCAGAGTGAGTCGCTGCTTGAAGATCAACTCTTTGGTCACGCCCGAGGTGCATTCACCGGCGCGGACAAGGATCGAGAAGGTGTGTTCGAGTACGCCGACAAGGGCACGTTGTTTCTTGACGAAATCGGCGACATGCCGTTGTCGATGCAGTCGAAGCTGTTGCGAGTGCTTGAGTCGGGCGAGGTTGTTCGGCTTGGTACGAACTCGCCCACACACGCCGATGTGCGATTCGTCTCGGCAACGAATCGAGACTTGCACGCGTTAATCAGTGACAATGGCTTTCGCGAAGACCTGTATTTCCGCATCAACGGAGCCGAGATCCACTTGCCCCCGCTTAGGGATCGTCGCGAGGACATTCCATTGCTCGTCAACAATGCTGCTGGCCGATACGCCGCTGACTTTGGCAGAAACGGCTAGTGTATTTGGAGAACAGCTCACCTTTCGGTCTATGTTGAGTAAGGAAGAAAGTCCAGTTCGACGTAAACTGATGCTTGCAGGTAAAGTAGAAGACATGCTTAACACGGTCGTACGTCAAATTTCGTTTTGTCAATTTGAGAGGAAGTTGCACGATTTGCGACCATCGGGCGAACTAAGCAGTGAGGTTATAGGCCAAGCATGGATGGAAGAGCA
>JABAAC010000009.1 GCA_014238965.1 Phycisphaerales bacterium
GCCAATACACGGTGTAACTGCCTACATCCACAGCCATGTCTTCGCTGGGCCCAATGCGATAACGCCCCTGTTCAACAAGCATGGTTTCACTCACGCTTCGCAGCGCATCGGTGAACGTCTCAAGCCACGCAATGTCCATGCCAAATACAGTGGTGTACCAGTCCTGAATGGCATCCCTTCCTGAGATGGGCCCGCTACTCGGCGGGAGCACAATTGCATCATCATCGTAGAAGACCACAACCGCACCGGCATCTTGCGACGCAACAGCGATAGCAATCGAAGCGTTGGCTGCATCAATGGCAGCTTTATCTGCAGAAGACGGCATATCGACATTGTGCCATAAGGCCCCCCAAACCGTCAGCAAATGGCCTCACGCTTCAATGTGTTCGATGAGTCGATCAACACACGCATTGACAAAATCCACACTTTCAGCGGTGGCGTCCATACGAATCACTGCAACACCCGATGGCATGGCAGATTCGATGGCGTCTAGATAAGCACGCTCGCCCACGGCGTCGTATAGCGGCCCGTCCACGACGCTGTAACGGCTCACGCCTTGCTCGGGCAACATCATTGTCGCGTGGCCAGTGGTGCCCTTGAGTCGCTCCCCGATGACTTCCGCGACCGTTGCCAATTGATTCACCGAGAGCCTTGGTGCGAAAATGACGGGATTATGGAAGACGTGCAAGTGGTCAGCCCACTCATCAGGAACAGTGTCAGGCTCCACAAGCAGTCCAATGTGCTCGCTGCCGCCAGGACACAAGACCTGCGGAAGCCCCAATGCACCAGCCACGGTCAAACGTGCAGGGCCTGCCGCGCGGAGCCCCTCAAACAACTCATCGCTGATCTCACCGAGCGCGTAATCAAATACCGCACCAATCACGCCCTCTCGCATCAATTGCTCCATGGCGCGGCCACCACTGCCCACAGCATGAAACACAATGCTCTCGTATCCACGCTCACGGAATCGTTCAACGGCATGCATTGTCCCGTCGGTCAGTACGCCGAGGTTGGTTATGCCGATGAGTGGCTTGTCGCTATCGCTCTGCACAATCGGAATGGCATGTTTGGCCATGCCCACAGCTGCAGCAGCTGCATTGGAGAGCATTGACCGAAGCAACGGATTCAACCCAAGGATGTCTCCAACGGAGAACATCATGGTGATGTCCTTAATGTCCACGAATGGCCCCACATCACCACTGGCAATGGTAGACACCATTAACTTAGGCATGCCATATGGCAAACTTCGCATGATCGCGCAACAGTTGGGCGTGCCTTGCGTGCCGCCCATTCCAATGACTCCGTGCAGGTTTCCCTCTGCGAGCGCCTTGGCTAGAAGTGCCCTCGCCCCGGCAATCATGACTGGCGAAGCACACTGGCGGGTGGGGTTGAGCAACAACTCATCCAGCGGCGTGCCGCCGGCCTGGGCGACCGCCGCACGATCAAATTGCGCACCGTTGCCAGCCTCTCCAATGACACCAATGTCTACCAACAGCGCAACACCACCGGCATCTTCGATGCGATTGGCTACATAGGCTGCCTCCTGCGCTTTGGTGTCCAACGTCGCAATGACGGCAATGATTGGAGGCTCGCTCATGCGTCCTTGAAACGAAGATCAGTAAAGGCTTTGGCTGCTTCGCTGACCGCGCGTTCAATGGGAAGCCGCTCGGTCGAGGAACCTGTCCAGAATCCATGGCCCGATGTGTGGTCCAACATGTACTGAGCGTCTGGTGGATTTTCCATCGCTGCACCATGGGCAACAAGAATGATGTCTGCGAAGCGCTTTCTTGCTTCCTGATACACGATCTCGGTGCGATGTGCAGTTGCTTCGATTGTCTCGCCGCTGTCGTAACCCGTGCGACCACCCTTTGTCGTACCTGCGTGGAAACAGAAAATATCCGGCTTGGCTTGCTCGATCATGTCGTACGCGTCGTCTTCGTCAAAAGCCAATCCCACGGTGACCAGGCCAAACTCTTCTTTGGCAAGTTTCAGAAGATCAACTTCGTTTTGCATCGTGATGCCACTCTTCTCAAGCACAGCCCGAATGGTCGTACCTTTGTCAACATACGACAAACTTGGGCCAATGTTGCTTACGCTCTCGACGCCCATGTCACGACACTGCTGTAGCACCATGCGCATGTCCTTAAGCGGATCATTCGCATTCAAGCATGCGCAAATGAATGACGTGCCTTTGATTGCGGGCATGATGTCTTCGCGCGTGTATCGAAGGGTCTGTTCATTGGAGTCCAAAATAGGCCACATCATCGACATGGTGCCCATACCGTTGGCTCGAAGCCGAGCACCGCTGAACGTGTTGATGCAATCGACACCTGCTTCTTCAAGCAGTTGCGCAACCAGGCCGCTGCCGGCGCTGGCGATCATGATGGGTTTACGCTCGGCGATCTTGGCGTTCAGATTGCCGAGAATGGTGGAACGGTCTGTTCGGGGAACGATCATGACTCGGAGGATAGTTGGTCGCCATCGCTGCCGTCGGCAGATGCTGGCTCGCCGGGCTGCCTGACCATCGCCAGCAGGTACCAGAGGATTGAACCGATGGTGGGCACAATGAGCACCGGCAAGATCCATCCCCCAAGGGGCCCCTTTCCTCCTAAGGCAATAGCAATCGTCTCGATCAGGATCAACAGAAAATCTACGGCGATGAAAAAGCCCAGTATGGCAAGCAAGCGGATGATCAAGCTGTATTGATAGTCCGCATTTGATTCGTTGATCGTAAAGGGCACATTTCCAAGCCATGGAAATCGCTGCAGTACAACGATGCCAGATACAAGCACCAGGCTGATTCCCGGAAGAAGCCAAATCATGCCCTTTGCACCCCAGCCATCGGCTTCACCTGCGGCATTGAAGTGTATTGGCACCTGCGCTGGCAATTGTGGCCAATACCACAATACAAGGACAATGCCTGCGATCAAAGAGAGCACGGTCAGCACGTTCAGCACAAGATCGAAGCGCCTTCGTTGCGGACGACGTTTGGGACGATCGCTAGCCATCACCGGGGAAAAGCGTTGGCCACGCCCCCATCAACCATCAGTACGCTGCCAGTGCACGGTGTTCGATCAGCGGCAAAGTGCAGCACTGCTCGCCCAACATCTTGGGCATAGATGACGCGGCCAAGCAAATTGCGATCCTGATAGTGCTTCTGTAGTTCGGAAACGTCCAGCCCCTTGGCCTTGGCCCGGGCTGGACCAACTTCGTCCCACAAGCCACTGCTGTTGTTGCCACACCCAAACACAGCATCTGGAAGCACCATATTCACTGCAATACCGTAGCGAGCGCACTCCAATGCAGCCACGCGGCCAAGTTGATGCATGCCAGCTTTGGAAGCGCTATAGGCCGAGAATTCTGCTCCTGCACCAAACACATTCTTGCTGGAGATCAGCACAATCTGTCCACCGATGCCCTGACGCTTCAGTACGCGAATCCCCGCCTGCAGCGTGATGAATGCGCCTGTTTCGTTGACATCGACGACCCGGCGGAATGCCTGCACGTCGTGCGTTTCAATGGGCGCGCTATGCGCGATACCAGCATTTGGTATCAGAATATCGAAGCCACCAAAACGCCGACACACCGTGTCCATAGCGGCTGCGGTGGATGCTTCACACGTCACATCACACTGCACGGCAAGCGTGTTGCCCCCGACACGATGGGCTGCGTCGTTCGCTGATTCAATATCCAGATCAAGCAAGGCGATTTGTGCGCCGGCATTGCGCAACACCTGCGCGACACCTTCGCCAATGGCCCCCGCCCCGCCGGTGATAACGGCTACTTGGCCTTCTAGTTCGGCGGGCATCTTGCCCTTGAGCTTGGCTTGCTCCAGAGACCAATATTCCATCTCGAACAACTCGAGTTCAGACAGCCCGGTGTACGTTCCCATCGACTGGCCGGCCAGCTTTGTGAGCACTGTGTGTTCGGTAATGTCAGCGGCTACGGACGCGGCCTTTGGTGTCCTGCCCACGCCGATGATCCCTACGCCTGGTACCAGCAGTACCCGTGGCATGGAATCCAATGCTTCACGAGGGCCAAAGTGATCAATGCCGCGACGAACGTATGCCTCGTACTGCTGGCAATAGGACTCGACCACAGCTTTCGCGTCATGTTGAAGTGGATCTATCCAGCATGGCAGACACTTGCAACGCAACGTGTGGTCTGGCGTGAGTGGCGGCGACTCAAGGACGTCCTGCGCTTCGGGTCGAGCCAGCGCAGCGAGGATCCATGGCTCATTTCGGACCTCAAGTACGAAGCGTTGCTCTGTGGAAATTATGCCTCGGAGCATTGGCAGGGTTTCACGCCAGCACACGTTGGCCTCTGCAGCATCACCAAGAATGCCGTTGCGATCGTTCTCGTAGTGGGCTGCTGCAAGGCCCACGAGTTCCGTGTGCTTGCCCAGTGCATCGTCGGCCGTTTCGCCAAATGTAAACAAACCGTGTCGGTGCAAGAGCACACCTTCGGTGTCCGGGTTGGCATCGACTGCATCAGCGACGGCCTTGGCTAGCGGAAAGCCGGGGAATATCCACGGCAGATAGACCACTCGATCGCCAAAGATTGCCTTGCACAGCGTGTCACCGTCGGGACGATTGGACAGCGCGATGATCGCATCGGCGTGACTGTGGTCGACAAAACGATGGGGCAAGAAGGCATGCAAAAGCGTTTCAACACTGGGTGTGGGCCCGGATGGGTCAAGCATAGTGCGCCGTACTTCGCGCACCATCGTTTCGTCATCCATCGCCTCGACGCTGCGCAAGGCTCGAAGCGCCTTGAGATCACACGCGGGAAAGCCCTGGGCCTCAATTGTGGCCAGATCCCATCCCGAACCTTTGATGAACAACACATCGAGATCATCGCCGTGGATGTTCTTAACCGTGCCTTTGGCCGACGTATTGCCGCCTCCGTGGAGTACGAAGGAGGAGTCCGCCCCCATTTTTCGACTGGTGCGTACGCGTTCGGACAAGATGTGGTCAGCGTTGGAAGTGCTCATGCTGTGTCGGATCATAGATCACTTGAGCCTCTAGGAGACTGCTATGGCAGTTTTGAATGCATGGAGCACACATCACCCCCTCGCGTGCATAGATAGGTTGTGATGGGGCTTTGCAGATTGCTCGGACCTTTGGAGTTTGCGCCTGAATCGCAACACGCCACCGCTG
This sequence comes from Phycisphaerales bacterium, assembly GCA_014238965.1. Lineage (GTDB taxonomy): Bacteria > Planctomycetota > Phycisphaerae > Phycisphaerales > SM1A02 > JABAAC01. The sequence goes on from JABAAC010000009.1 coordinate 5,160, forward strand.
CTGCTCACAACGATCTCGCTCACGATCACCCTACCTGCGACCAAAGGCGTATCGCTTGCGATAGGTCCACGAACCTCAACGGCCTGCTTGAACTCATCATCAAGTACAGCACCGACGAGGCCTCCAAAGAAGCCCTAGGCGCCCTCTCAGCAAGACACCACCTGCCTCTGGCATCGCTGACGCTCGAGCCTGTGTCGCCCTAGATGACCATCCTGCCCGTCCAAGCCCCAGTCTTTCGCCACAAAATCTTGTCACACAAAAACTGCCCCTGTGCATAGGTGCCTTTGGATGAGGAGCTTCCATTTGCCCAACACAGGAGCTTTGCTCATGCGTGCCATTTCCCTTGCCCTTCTGCTTGTCTCAACAACAACGAGCGCTTTAGCCCAAGACGACTTCGAATATGTCGACCCCTTCGGTGAACTCGAAGGTGGCGGCTTCGTTCCTCCACCGCCGCCTCCTCCTCCGCCGCCACCGCCAGCGGGCCCGTGTGCACCAATGTTCGACGACCTGCCGCTGCATCTGCCTTGGTACGTTGGCGACACCTTTACCTCCCAAGGTGTGGACTTTGAAGTGGCCCCGTTCCAGTGGCCCAACGGCACCATGTACAACGGCGGCAAAGTCTTTGCAGACGACAAGCTGCTTGCCTGCGGCGACGTCTGGGACTTGCTAACAAACAACGCGAACGTGTACGTGTTGTTCCCCACACCACAAACCCAGAACATCGGTTGGAACTTTGGCGAGTACGGGGGAAACATCAACCTCATGATCAATGGTGACTTCCGAAACGTGGACAACTACCTCGACCTTCATGGTCTGATGGTTGGCGGTGTCATGGTGCAGATCATGGTCGGTGGCGGCGGCAACGACTGTGGCCGCATTGAGCTCATCGGGGTCGTTGAAAAACTCATGATCGGCGGCCAAGAGCATTGGATCGACTGCCTCAGCTATACCTCAATGGGTGCCGCAGGAGCCGGGCCAGCCATGCCGTGCAACCCATGCTTCGAAGATCTTCCACTTGGCAGCTTGTATCACTTCAATGACAGTTTCATGACCAGCGGCTGGAAAGTTTGGGTTTCCCCATTCAAGCCCGTCGCTGCCCCATGGTTCTTCGGCGGCGAAGTGGCCGTAGAGAACATGGGCATGGCATGTGGCATTGACCACGAGTTGGCGATCAACAACGCCGTTGCCAAAATGAAACCTGCTGCGGGCGCCGCGGTTAAGAATGTCTACTTCCGATTCGGTGAGTACGGCGGCAACATCAACTTCGAAATCAATGGAGACTTTCGAGTGGTCCCCAACATGATTGACTTGCACCACGTCATGGTAGGCGGCGTCATGGTCGAAGTACTGTCCGGCGGATTTGGCAATGACTGCGGCGAAGTGCAACTGCACGGCATCGTGCACAGGATGGGGATTGGTGGCCAAGAGTTTTGGTTCGATTGTCTCCACGGCGATGCCATCGCTTGGGCACCAGGCCAAGGCGATGCCAATGGTGATGGCAAGGCCGATATCGATGATTTGGCGACCATCGTCCACTCGTGGGGCACTGCTAGCGTCGAGGCAGATCTCGATAGCAACGGCAAGGTTGACATGGGCGATTTGCTGATGAGCCTCAAGGCTATGTACGAACCGGCCAACGACATCGGTGCCCCCACCGAGCCAAAGTAGACACACACCAGTGTGGCAATGGGCACAGGCCGCCGATCCCCTCATGGGGAGAGGCGGCCTGTTTGATCTGGAGCTTTCCTAGACGAAAGTCCAGTGGCGTCGTGGTAGATTTGCCACCCGGAGACACACCCGTGCACATCGCCCTGATCGCCACACTCACAGCCACATTGCCACTAGCGGCTACCGAGCCCATCATGTCGCCAGATGCCGCTTGGGGCCCAGCGTCCATTGGCAGCACACATGGAGGGGTTGTCGTGCTCGACGATGGCCGTGTACTGGTCAACACGGATACCCACAAGGGCACGATCGTGTTGGACAAAGACGGAACACCAATGGGCAGCATTGCTACAAAGTGGCCTGCCATTCATGCCATGACGGTGCAACGAGAACCCGTTGGTGAGCGCATTTACGCTGCCCACCTCGCTGGAAAGCAGGCGCTCAAACTTCGGCCCGATGGGACGCTGGTCTGGGCCCTAGGCGTGCCCATGGAATCGGGCAAGTACACCGATCCAAATCACTACAACCCAACGGGTATCGCCGTTGCGCCTGATGGACACGTCTTTGTCGCTGACGGCTACGGCACACAATGGGTGCACATCTTCGGACCAGACTTGGCGTACCTAAGCAGTTTCGGCGGCCGTGGCACCGGCGATGGCCAGTTTCAAACCTGCCATGGACTGCTGCTCGATGAGCGAAGCAATACGCCGACATTGCTCGTGTGTGATCGCGAGAACCGCCGCATCCAAAGATTCTCACTGAAGGGCGACTTTATCGAGGTGGTGGCTCGTGATCTGCGGCGACCATGCGCCATGGCAATCTCTCCGCGTGATGGAACACTTGCCGTGGCGGAACTTGAAGGCCGCGTCACACTCATTCGTCCCGACGGCACTATTGCCGGCCATCTAGGCGATAACCCAAACACTGCTGAACACGCGAATCATGGTGTTGCACCCGACCACTGGCATGACGGCGTCCACACTGCCCCACACGGGTTGGGATTCGATGCCAAGGGGAACTTGTATGTACAAGACTGGAATGCACACGGTCGCATCACCCGCTGGGTTCCCCCGACTGGCGCACAATGAACTACGACCTTTCACTTACGACATCTGCACTCTTAGAGGGCCTGTGCGGGCCGAATAACGAATCTGCATGGGCAGGGCTGGATAATCGGTATCGACCGATTCTCATCGCTACGGCCCGCCGGTTTGGACTGAGCGATTCAGACGCCCACGATGTTGCACAAGAGACAATGGCCAGGGTGCTCATGGGAGTCCGCGAGGGAAAGTACGACCGTGCAAAAGGGCGGCTACGAACATGGATTCTCACAATCGCTCGGCATCGCATTGTCGACCTCCATCGCAAACGCAATGTGCGAAAAGAGGCTCGCGGCGTGTCGGCAGTTGTCGAACTTCCTGAAGACGAGACCGTCGAATCGTGCTGGTCTGCAGAGGAGCGAGCAGCCATCCTCCGCGAAGCACTCAATGCCCTTCGGAGCGACTCAAATCTAGCATCTGAGACCATTGAGGCCTTTGAATTACAGGTTCTACACCGTCGCGGGCCACACCAAGTGGCGGAGCAGCTGGCGTGTTCCATCAATGATGTCTACTTGGCCAAGAGTCGGGTTACTCGAAAATTGAAGGACATGGTCAGCCGCATCGAGGCATCTTGGAACGACGCCTGAAGGCCTTACCGCCGCACCATCGACAAGAGGGGTACGCTGCCCCCAATGGCGGACCCTCCCGTATCCAATGATGAACAACCCGACCCCCCAAACGGGCTCGGTCATGCGCCCCCAGACAAAGATGCAACTATTGACGCGGCATCTGATGCCTCGTTCTTGAGCGAATTGCAAAGTGCCTGGGACAACCATGGCCAATCGCATGCCAGCGAAGAGCCCATCATTGAAGGCTATGAGATTCAGCGAGAACTTAACCGCGGTGGCCAAGGCGTCGTCTACGAAGCAATGCAAATTGCGACACACAGACGCGTCGCACTGAAAGTGCTTCTGCATGGTGCGTGGGCGTCACCGCGACAGCGCCTGCGATTTGAGCGAGAGGCAGAACTTGCTGCAGCGCTGACACACCCTGACATCGTGTCTGTCTGGGACAGTGGTGTCACGGAATCGGGCTGTGGATGGATCGCCATGGAGTTCGTCGATGGCAAACCACTCCATGAATGGTTGGATGCACATGCCTCAGAACACACCGCAACCAGACGACGACATATCGCTGGACTGATTGCGAGAATCGCCGAGGCAACAGCTGCTGCCCATCGACGCGGCATCATTCATCGTGATTTAAAGCCCGCCAACATTTTGGTAGACCAGGCAGGCTGTCCGCATGTTCTGGACTTTGGCTTAGCCAAACCACTCGTAGCAGAAGACTGGTCGGGATCCGAGGCCGTCACTGCCGCAGGCGAATTCATGGGCACCTTTGCATACGCAGCACCTGAGCAAGTCTCCGGTGATCCAGATGCAGTTGACGCACGCACCGATGTGTGGGCACTGGGTGTCATTCTGTACGAGTCATTGCTTGGCCAGCCGCCATTGGCTCTTGATGGCGGGCTCAGTGACATCGTCTCGGCGATCAAGGATGCGCACATCACACCTCCGAGATCCATCGATCCAATGATCGACCGCGATCTGGAGACAATGCTGCTTCGTGCACTTGATGGTGACCCCGACCGACGAACTGCCGGGCCCGGAGACCTTGCCAAAGACCTGCGACACTGGCTTGCAGGCGAAGCCATTGAAGCACGTCGTGATGACCAGTGGTACGTAGCGGGAAAATTCCTGCGTCGGCATTGGCTGGCGGTGTCGGGCGCAGCACTGGCCATCTCAGTGCTGATTGGCTTTGCCGTCACCATGTGGGTGATGTACGACCAAGCAACCGAAGCCAACAACAGGTTTCGCAGCACGCTAAGCATGACTTGGGATGTGCTGGCAACCGCAGATGCGGAGAACCCTGATCAGCCCCTTGCGGCATCCAATCTCAGCGAGATGATGCAGCGATGGTCGTCAATCCTGGAATCTGAGCTGGAGCAATACCCCGAAATCGCGGCGCAGATGCAGTTAGCTGTCGGTCGAACATTGATGGGCCGTGGGCGGCTCGATGAAGCTCAAGTTGCGTTTGCCGCAGCTGCCCAAGGCATTGATCTTGACCAACCGTCACTTGAGGCTGCGGAATTGCTGCACGAAATGGGGCGGCTGCACTACAAGCAAGCAACATGGAACCAGGCGGTTGAGGCATATCGCACCGCATTGACCTATCGCCGAGCCTTACTGGGCATTCACGAAGATACGGCAACAAGTTGGCACCACCTCGGAGCGGCGCTACGATTCGTAGGCGCATTGGAAGAGGGCCGCGACGCCTTAGCGGCAGCCGTGCACATGCGTCGAGCACTGCTTGAGACTGCCAGCGATGCCGCTACACGACAACGACTTCATCTTGCCGTTGCCAATGGCTTGAATTCGATTGCCGTAGCACTCTCTACACATCAACCTGAAATCGCTTTGCCGCTTCTGGTCGAAGCGCTCGATCTCATGCTTGCTGAGGGCATCGACGAGTCTGCCGATTGGCGCATCGCCTCACTTCGACACAACATTGGCATGTGCATGGTGTCGCTCAATCGACTCGACGAGGCTGGGCCAATGTTGGCACAGGCCCTCCAGGTCAAGATGCAGCAAGGGAATGTGCTCCAGATCGCCAACACCCAATTTGAGTTGGCTCGCCTAGCCCTACACCAAGGCAACTTGCACGAAGCGACCAACCAACTCACTCGTGCAATCAACGCCCAACGAACAGCCCTCCCAAACACCCATCCAGTGCGCATGCGAAGCGCACTGCTGGACATTGAACTGGCAATTGAATTGAACCAACTCGATCAAGCCTCAGTGATGCTCGCAAAGCTCGGAACGATCTCGGAGCACACTCGCGACTACTGCAAAGGCTTGTTGGCCATGGCACAAAGCGACCCCTCAACTGCGGATGGACTACTGCAGCGATCCTATCGCGGCTACGCCGCGGCACACGGCCCCACTTCGCCTGCAGCGAGACGAGCAGCAAGGGCGATTTCATTGTTGTGGGCCAAAGATGATCCCGCCACATCGACAACGTGGCACGATCGAAGCATCGTGCTTGAACCGTTGCCTAGAAATTGATCACGCATCAGTGTGCGAAAGTCAACTTGCTCGACGACGACGTGTGGGCATAAGACCCGCAAACCCAAGCAACGCAATCGCTGCCGGAGCAGGCACTGAACCCACACCATGCAACAGGATCTCATAGGACCCGTAATTCTCTGGGTACCAGTTGTCGGTCCAGCCATCGAGTGAGGCTTGCGCAAACTCCCCACTTGGCCCCCACTGGCCAAACTGATGTTCAGACAAGCCCATTTCAAAGATGGGCCCATAGTTGTCACCGATTCGGCCAAGTGCCTCACTGGCTGCTGCAGTAATTGCCAAGTAATAAATCCCCGCTTCAAGATAGAGCGGCGTGCTGGGATCATTGGCATCGAGTTTGGCTTGAAAAAACCCTTGATCTATGTTGTTTGATGCCGCGATACCAATGCCATCTCGGTTGAAGAGAAAGAGCATCGGATCAAGAAGGCCTCCGTCGAGTCCAACCGTTTCAACGAGGAAGATGCCTGGATCGACGATGTTGATGCGGAACATGTCTTGATAGTCGCCACCAGTCAAACCACCTCCGCCACCATTGCCATCTAGCTTGCCTTTAATGACACCCACGCCGCCTCCGTTTGTTGCACCAACACTTGATGCGGTGGTCAGCGTGTTACCAGCGTCTCCACCGGTTGGCTCTTCCCATTCTGGGCCTGCAAAGGCAACTACGGTCATGAAACACGGGGCCATCAGGCCAATGAGCAAATGACATCGTCGCATGCTACTTCTCCTCTTCTGGTTGCCAAGGCCCTCACAGGGGCCAAATCTAGGCCCCCTGATCCTACACCCAACGGGTTCTATGGCAAGTCTTCTTCTGCGCAATCAAAGGGGCGGACGCGAATCAATCGCGTCCGCCCCGCTCTATTGGCCCTCAACTCCAGTTGGACATGAGCACGAGCAGGTCATCTACGCCCACTTGGCCATCGCCATCAATATCAGCAGGACACGCATCGCGGCATGTATCTCCATAGCTATCCAGCAGGAGCAGGAGATCTGAGATGTCTACAACGAAGTCAGCATTAAGATCGCCAGGCAGCGTATTGTCGCAGTTGGGCAGATCTATGCACATGACGTCCTGGCACACATTGCCATTGTCGAAGGTCACGGTCACGTCGAAACAGACCACTTGGTCATTGGCTGCACCATCGAGCACAGTCGACACGCTCCAACTGTGCTGCCCCGGCAAGTTCATTGCGAAGACCGAAGGCGTCATCGTCATGCCTGAAGCTGGCGTGAATTCGACTTGCGTGATCGTTGCCGTTGCATCCATGTTCGACACGCCAATAGTCAGATCGTAATCGTAGGGCGGCAACACGCCGATGCAGTCGACAACCAGATCCTGCAGTTGTGGGCAATCAACACTTGCCACATCACCAGGCACCACGACGAGATCACCTAAGAGCGTCTTGTCCTGCTGCGTAAGGTCGTCCTGGTAATCGATCAGCACGCTGTTTGCGGTGGAACCACCGGTGACAGGCAACCCTTGAATGCCGTACATGTTGTCCTGCCAACCAATATGCATTGCATCCGCAGTAGCCCACACGGCACTATCGGTGCCGTCAACACCACCAGCTGCACTTTGTGGAATGCTGCCGACGTTGAACATGTTTGCTGACGCAACCCAACTACCTTGGAAGCACTCGTATTCAAGCACGCGGGCATAGTGGGCCCCTACACCGTCGTAGCCACTCATGCTTCGTTCAGCAAGCAGCATGGTGCCTCGTGGGCTGAACCGAATATCGGCCACAGGCGAGGACCAGCTGCTCTGCATCGGAGGAAGGACGACTTCAACGATCGCCGTTGCGGGCATGGGCATGCCCGTGGCATCAAGTTCTACCGACCAAATCTCGTTTGAAGTCGCCGTGGAGTACACCAGCTGATCTTCGTTCCACAAAGCGTAGTACAAGCGACCGGCATGTACTTCGACACCGAAAGGACGATCACCGAGCGCTACTGGCGATACACCATTGAAAGGCAGTCCATGATCAAAGGTGTCAAGCGTAGCGCCAGTCGTATCCAACCGGTAAATCAGTCCGTCTTCGAAGTTTGTTACGAAGAACTGATCATTGTCACAATCGAACGCGATTGAACCAAGACCAGACGTGATGTTAGGCAGCGATGCAAAGGTCGTGACGGCACCGGTGATTGGATCGACTCGGTAGACGCCACCCCAGCCAGCAGGGCCCATGACGTCCACCCACCATGATCGAGTAGCGCTGACATAGATGACACCGTCGCCGTCGACAGCAAGTCCGAAGATGCTACCGAGCGTATTCTGCGTCCACGATGCATGGCTGTATCGATCCAATGCAAACCAACTGTCAGTCGGGGCGCCAACTGTGTCGCTCAGATCGAAGACTGTCAAAACCTGCCCACCAATGATCGATGGTGAGGCGGTCATCACTGCGATTTCTCCGTCCTGCGGGAAGTTAGCTTGATAGTCAGCATCGGTATAGTTCGGGTGCCCTGCGCACTGAGCGCCTGGCTCGGTGTTGCAACCATCTACGGGCGGCGTATCACATTCAACGATCGGATCTCCACACGAAACGCCAGGGCCGTACCAATATCCGTTTGCAGCAGAGCAGTCTACGAGCGTCAGTGATACGCACCAGTATTGACCGTCGCCGTCTTCATCTTCGCAACATGCGCCAAGTGGTTCATCCAGAGTGTCGCACTCGACCATCGCGTCACTGCACAAAATGCCTGCGCCATACCAGTACCCATTTGCCAACGAACAGTCTGCGACTGTCAGTTGGAGGCACCAATATTGGCTGTCGCCATCCTCATCCGCGCAGCATGCACCGATTGGATCTTCCGGCGGACATACAACTTGTGGGCTACTGCACAACACGCCCACGCCGTACCAGATGCCGCCAAGATCAGCGCACTTGTAGTCTTCTAATTCAAGGCACTGCCAACCATTGGCATCTTCATAACAGCATGCCCCGTCGATATTGGCAACATAACACTCAACAAAGGGATCACTGCAAACGGTGCCATTGCCGTAATAGAAGCCATCAACGTCGAAGCAATCCTGAGCGGTTAGTTCCTGACAAACCAAACCAAAGACTGGGTCGTCAACACAGCACGCTCCGCTTGGAATGTCACATTCAACCATCGGATCCTGACAACCTGTGCCGCTGCCGTAGAAGTAGCCACCAGAGGCACTGCAGTTGCCAGCAGTCATAAGTTGGCAAATCATGCCAAGATCAGGGTCGGGCCAACAGCATGCACCTTCTGAGGTGTCTGCTGAAGCGGCCCCGGTGAAACACCCGGCGACGAGTGCGAAACTGGCGAATGTGGCGTTGCGGATCATGATGTGGCTCCTGTCCCTGTACGGGCTTAAAGGCGGAAATCGAGTGGGTTCACAAGGACACCGCCGAGCACAGCGTGCTCTGTCACATCAATACTGAATTTTGCAACGAACCCCCGAATTTCGTGCTGTAAAGGTCAGGGCCTTGCCGCCCTGGCGTCCAGGAGGTCTGGATGCACGCGGACTGCTCGAATGTATGGCGATTGCCCTTTGTCCCAATGCCCGTACGTCGTGGTGACGATGGTGCCATCTGGCAATATCTCAACCCCGGGATAGGCACAGTCCCCACGATGCGTGTTGTCTCGAAGCCGAACCCGGTATTGCCCCGGACGCCCCTGCTCAATGTCATCCCAGATGCCAACCCACCCAACCCAATCGCCCTTCGTCAGACTCTCGTGAGCTGTGTCACGAAACGAGATGAACAAACGACCATCATCGAGATACTTGCCCGTGTGTCGATCCCCCGTGAGGGAAGCTGGCAACTCGCGCGGCGGCGACCATGATGCACCTTCGTCATCACTGAATATCACGAATGAATTGCGCCGTCGAGCGTTCTCCCGAAGCAAGACGGCCAACCTGCCCCCATCTGGTGATCGCACACAACCCGGCTCGCATAAGTGGACATCTGATCCAGACCATACAACACTCGGATACGTCCAAGTCAATCCACCATCACTGGAGAACGTCTGATACAACGAGAACGCTGGCGCACGTCCATCGCGACCGGCGCTGGTGAAAAACCGTCCATCATCGTGGAACATCGCCAGGTATCGTCCATCTTGCAACTGCTCCACAAAGCCCATCACCACAATGCCACCCCAGTCTCCCACGGGCTGGAGACCAGACCACGTTGCGCCGTCATCTTCGCTTACCGCTAGCCTCGCTGGGTACAACCCTGACCACATGATGAGCCGCTTCGTGCCGTCACGTGGATCAACAACGCGATGCATCGTTGGGACCTCTCGACTCGTGGACCAATTCTCTGGGACCCCCAGACGGTCAGACCACGTTTCCCCCCCGTCGGTGGAACGCTTGTAGCAAATACCCCCACGCCCATGGCCCTTGGGGTACACACACAACATGGTTGTCCCATCTTCCAGCAGCACCGTGGTGGGATGCCCGAGGTACTGACCGGGCTCACGATCCACGACCACGTGCACATCACTAACTTGATCGAGGTCTGCAAGCGGCATGCTCCAGCCACGACTGGGCACAAGTGACTCCAGCTCCCCAAGTGTGAATGTCGCGGTTGTCACGGTGCCATCGTGCTCAAAGGTGACCTCATATCCCTCACCCACGGGCCTTATGTCCGAGCGCTCAACAACGCCAAGCTCACTGCCATGCGCCAATCGCGTCGTCCAACTGCCCTCACGATGAGATTGGAGATCATCAAGATTCCCCTTCCACAGTACGCCGTCGCCACATGTCGGACTTGAGGCAAGCGTATCTTGAAAGGCCATCAGTACACCACCATCATCTAACAACACCATCGAGTGCCCGCGACCCTGAAGTATGGCAGGCATCGCTGCATGATCAATGTTGTGATTGGCAGGCGTATCTGTTGGCACAACTGCACCGCGAGCGGAACGCGGGGGCCTTGTTGCTGCAAAGTCGGTCCATGGTGTGTCCAGAGTTCGCGATGCAACGTGCGCAGGCCCAACAGAATGGACATCCCCTGCAATTGACCAGTTGGAAAGCTCAATAGTGCTACGCATGGGGTCAAACGCAATCGTCTCAATAGGCCCACCAATGACGGCTGTCTCAATCACGTTTCCATCGATCATGAAGAACACTTGATCGCCGTTTCGGATAACTTCAAAGTCAATCCAGTCACCTCGTTCAAACACAACCCCAGCGGGATGAAGCAATCGCAATCCGCCCATGTTTGGCCCATTGCGAAACATGGTGCCGCGAGCACCTTCAAAGCCAAACACATCGGGTCCAAGATGAAACGCTGCGGCAGAATTGGCCTGGTGATCCATGCGAAGCCTTGCTCGCATGTGAAACGGCCCCTCCCCTGGATGAAACCCGCCGATCAATCGCTGGCCCTTCCCAGCGCCACGCAAAGCACCATTGCCCTCATCCCACGTTGCCCCTTGCACCGCAGCTGCCATCCCATGTGACACCATCTGCCGTGGCATACTACGGACGCCCATGGGTTCCAAAGATGTGTCGCGCGGCGCCGCTTCATGAGTGATCGCTTCAAACGCCGCGGAGGCCATCAGTACATTGCCCATCGTATTTGGGTGAATGCCATCGGGAAGAAGATCGATGCGCCCCGCCAGGGGCGTCGTGAAGTCAATGACCGGCAAAGCATGCGCATCGGCGGCCAACTCAATGATGTCTAACAGTTCGGTGCGGGGCGCAGTGCAGTAGGCAATGTCGCCATATGGCTCAAGCATCGGCGTCAAGGTACTCAAGTACACCTTTGGTTTTGATGGCAAAGCATGCAGTTCGTCGAGCAAGGCATCAAGATCTGCCTTGAACGTGCTGCGATAGACCTCGTTTCGTCGTCCCGCGTCATTGGTGCCAAGGTTTATGATTGCGATGTCAGGTTCAAAGGCCATGGCCTGGGTGTATTCAGCCTGATCCCACCACGGCAGCGAGCCACCTTTGAGCAACGTCGCGCCACTTCGGCCGAAATTCCCAACCGTATAGTCACCCGGGGCCCACACCTCGAGCATACGGCCAAGTATCAACGGCCATGCGTTGCGCATCCAATCCGCATTTGCATTGCCGTGGGTAATGCTGTCACCAATGCATGCCACTCGAAGTGGCGCACCACTAGCTGGTGCCACCGCCAAGGACATCAAAGAGAGCAGGAATGCCAATACGGTGTGTAATGCCATTTCTGGACACTACCGTACGGGAGTTGTGACATTTGAGCGAACCACCCATACAGTGACTGATCTATCATCTTGGCATGCGACGAACTGCTCTCAAACTGATTCCACTAGCCTTGCTGATTGCCAGTTGCGATCATGGGGCCGCTCAACCTCCATCAACACATCGGCAGCC
>JABAAC010000008.1 GCA_014238965.1 Phycisphaerales bacterium
GTAGCGAGCAATATCGCTCCTCGAAATCGATGCGGCCGGCAGAGTCGAGCGATGGCCGCCATCCCTCCAGCGGACATTCCGCCAATGGCTACACGGCTCGCATCGACGTCCAAAGCCTCTATTGCCCCAAGCGTGATGTGGTCTAGTTCGTCTCGCATCTGCAGCACGATGTCGAGGACTCGATTGGAATCCTGTAACTCTGGATCGCTTCGATCCCCATGCCCTGGCAAGTCAATGGCGCACACTGCAATGCCACTTCGCATGAAACGCAGATATCGCCCCGGATCGAGTTCCTTGCGAGCCGTTCGGCCGTGCATCCACACCAAGAGGGGCCATCCGCGATCTGGCCGTAGCGTGGTGGGCGTGACAAGCAACGTTGGGACCCCCTTGATCGACTCAATTTGGGCCTGTCGGCGCAGGCCCTGCGGGAGGGCATCGAATGCGGAATGTGTCACGATTTGACTCCACGCATTGACGGGGACGCCGGTGGCCTCGACACTTCGTACATGTTGCGAATCATTGCAGGCGAGTTCAGGTCTAGGAGGCTCGCGTCACCACCCGATGGGGAACTGACGCGGCCTTGGATTCATCGGGTAAAGGAGTCTGTTTTCAACATGCTTCGGGGCCACTTTGAGGGTGCCTTGGTGGTCGACTTGTTTGCAGGAGTGGGCACTATTGGGCTCGAGGCGGTGTCTCGAGGTGCGTCTCGTGTATTGATGGTGGAGCAGGATCGTCGAATTTTTACGCTGCTGCAACAGAATGTTGAGAATCTTGACTGTGGCGACCGTGCAGATTTGCTTCAAGGCGATGCACTTGGTCCAGTCGCATTGCTTCGTGCGCCCCGACCCATTGACCTGCTGTTCATTGATCCTCCCTTTGGGATGATGCAAGATGAGGCTGCAAGGGGACGGGTCTTCGCCCAAATCGAACAAGCTGCCCAGCTCATGTCACCAACAGGCTTCGTTGTGCTAAGAACCCCATTGCGGCCCGATCAAACGCCACATGAGATTGAGGGAATGGAGGGTCCTGAAGTACGCGAACACGGACATCAACACACGGTGTGTTTGTACGCCCCCCTCCAAGAATCCTCTTCTGAGACTCCCGAGACTGGGGGCGAGTGTGCATAACGCCCGTGAGGTGGCCATTGACATTGCAATGACGCTTAGAGCCCAAGGCCATGAAGCCCTGCTTGCTGGTGGATGTGTGCGTGATGAGGCCATTGGACGTGAGCCTGAGGATTGGGATGTCGCAACAAGCGCCCCGCCTGAGATCGTTGCCCAAGTGTTTCGTGGGGCAATGAGCGTCGGTGCGTCATTCGGTGTGATGCTTGTGCGCCGCTGGGGATTCACAATTGAAGTGGCGACCTTTCGAACCGATGGCCGCTACCGGGATCACCGTCGCCCGGAATCAGTGACCTTTACTGACGCCAAAACGGATGCCAATCGTCGTGACTTCACCATCAACGGCCTGTTTCGTGATCCCCAGAGCGGCGAGATTATCGACTATGTCGGTGGGCTGTCCGACCTCAATGCGCGATGCGTCCGAGCAATCGGCATACCAGTGGATCGATTTGACGAAGACCACTTACGCATGCTTCGAGCTGTTCGATTTGCAGCCATGCTTGAATTCGACATCCATCCTGATACTGCTTCGGCAATCCGAACACACGCCCAAGCTATTGACGGCGTGTCTCGAGAACGTGTTGGGCAGGAATTGCAACGCATGGTGTGCGGCACTAACGCGATTCGTGCGATGGAGTTGCTTTGTGATTTAGGTCTGGAGTTCGCCGTGCTTGGCACACGGGCCGGCCAAACTCGCTTTTCACACCTTCATGCGGCAGTCGAGTCAAATCTCACTTGGCCTTCGCGAATAGCAGCTCTAGCCATTGATCGATGTGTAGATGCCCAGGGCATTCGAACATCATGGACGCCCACATGGATGTTGAGTAACGCATCGCGAGATAACGCCTGTCTCATCCTTGACACACTGGAAACATTGGGGCATTGGGACTCACTGACAGTTGCACAATCGCGGCGATGCGCCGGGCGAGAGTCATTTGCCTCGGCGCTGTGTTTGTTCGGTGTCGACCAACCCGTTGCCGCCAAGGCAATAGGTGCAATGACGGACTTGTGGGCCAATGAGTCTCAAGGCATTCTTCCTCGCAGATTGCTTGATGGCCACGCGCTACTGAAAGCCGGGATTCCTGCAGGCGCAACCCTTGGGACGTTGCTTGAGGCTCTGTACGATGGTCAATTGGACGGGCGGGTTCAATCTCATGAGGATGCCATGAATCTGCTGGAGACTTTGCGTGATTCCGTGGATTGAAACCGTATACTCGGTGCTTAGGGCTGCCAGTCCGGCGTCCTGAACCGATGGAGATTGAGTCATGTTTGCACGCATTGGATCTTTCAATACCGTCCGGAATGTCCTCATAAAGAACACTTTGCTCGCTTTGGGCTTCAGTGCGATGTCGATCGCTTTGACCCCTGGAGCAACTGCCCAGAACGACACCAGCGAAACTGATGCAAGTGCAAGTGCTGAAGGCGAAGTCACAACGACCGACAGCGGCAAGCGGGTGTATATCGTGCCGATGGAGGGGCAGTTCGGAACCGACATCCTGCCTGAGATCTACGAGCCCATCATCGAGGACATCAAGGAAGCAAATCCAGATGTCATCGTGTTCCGCATTAAGACTGCCGCATTGAACGGCGATGAGGGATTCTCAGACATTGTTGAAGGCGAGCGTGGCCGCCAACGCCCCCTAGGCGACAACACCGATTTCTACATGGTGCGAGACCTTCGCCGGCAGTTTGGTATCGAATTAGACGACTATGAACAAATGCTTTGGGTTGAAAACGCCAACGGCATCTTGGGCATCATGGCATTTGGCTGGAAGGACATGGTCATGTCGCCAAGAGCGACGATCGGTGACCTCGCCGTGTGGTACCGCATGATGAAGTCGCGAGCCTCAGGTGACAATGTATTTGGCAAGTACTACGACGCCATGCTTGGCATTCTCGAAGGTGTTGCGAAACGAGGTGGATGGACGCAGCCAGATCGAAAGCCCTTGTGGGAGGGAATGGCGGACCCACGCCAACAGTTGAGCACCACTTGGGTCGGTCGCCGGGCCATCTTCTATGCCAACACCAATGGCGACCTGATTATCGACAATTCTGCAGACTACCCACCGACGCTGCTGTCCATCGACGCAGATACCGCCGAGGATCTTCTTGTCACCAAGGGTGTTGTGCGTGACATGGACGATATTGCCATGCTTATGGGTTGGCCACGGTATGAAGTTATTGGCGATGCCAAAGATGTCACTTCCGCGCATCACAAGCAGTGGAAAGCCTTGCTCGAACGTGCCAAGGGCGCGATGAAGGCCTATCAGGAGGGGCTGCAATCGGGAGACGTGCAAGGTTTGTCGACATCCCAGCGGGCTCTGAAACAGCTTCAAGGTATTGAGCGAAGCAACCCTGCGATGCCATTTGCATTCAGGCAAAATCGCATCCCGTCAGGCGTTCAGATTCAAGTGTTGCTCGACCGCATTGATCAACAAATTAGAGACGTTCGCAACGGCGGCGGCAATCGTGGCGGCGGTGGCGGCCGTGGTGGGGGCGCCCCTAACGGCGGCGGCGGCGGCGGCGGTGCACGGCCCGGCTAAATCTGCAGTTGCAATCAGAGTGGATCTAGAGCCAATCAGCTACCGTCGACGAATCGAAGCAGTGCCGGCCCCACATTGACTTCCATACCGTCTTCTATGCGGATCTCAGTCATCCTGTCACCATCGACCCACGTGCCACCGGTGGAGTTGAGATCGCGAAGTCGATAGTCATTATCGACATGTTCGATTACGCAGTGCTCACGAGACACGCTAGGTGCATTGATCTGTACATCGCAATTTGCATCACGGCCGATGATGATCTCAGCGGTATCACCTAAGGCATAGGCGCGAAGTATCACGCCTGTTGCTCGGTTCACGACCTGCATTTCCATCATCATAAGTGTGTTGATTCTAGGTGGCGTGGATTGAAAACCAGCGGCAGTAGATGCATTGGTGAGCACGAGGCCCTATTCGTCTGGTATGTGTGGGTTGTTGCTAACAATTGGGGGTTTGCCAGCCCAATGTAGCCCAGAGCCCCTGTTGGATTGGCATTTTCTGCATGATGGGAGCTGGCCAACTCTTATGGGCCCCTAAGGCACATGGCACAGGTGGCGCTGCGGCCCCAAATCGCCTCGATTGGGCAGTATGCCCTCCTGCATTAGCATGCCTCTGATGCGATGGCTTGTGGATCTCTCTTGGCTCATAATCTGCCTCTTAAGCGCACCCGTGCTCGTCCCACGGCTCTTGCGTCGGGGATGGCAACGAACGGATTGGGCTGGCCGCCGTGGAAAGGTCCCGTTTGTGTGTGGTGAACATGCAACTGGCAACCCGCATGTTTTGGTTCATGCCGTATCCGTTGGAGAAGTCAACGCTATTCGGACATTGATCCCGCTGTTGTTGGCCCAAGGCTGTCGGGTCACAATCTCAGTAACTACGGATACAGGCACAGCGCAAGCCAGACAACTGTTTGGCGAAATGGCGAAGGTGGTTCGTTATCCCTTGGACTTGTCCTGCTGGGTTGAGCGGTTTCTTGATGCCGTTATGCCAGACGTGGTGGCGTTTGTCGAACTGGAACTCTGGCCGAACTTTACGGCATCGTGCGCACGTCGTGGCATTGCGATGCAGGTCATCGGTGGGCGTTTATCCGAACGTTCTGCTCGTCGCTACGGCTGGATTGGACCGCTCGTGCGGCCGATGTTTCGCAGGCTTGCAGGGGTACACGCACTTGATCATGCGTGTGCCGATCGATTTCGTAACCTAGGTGCTCCTAGTAACTGCGTTCATGTCGTTGGCGGACTCAAATGGGACAACGCAACACCAGGCACTGCGCCTGATGGCACCCCGTTAGCGCACACGATGGGCATTGATCTAGACCGCCCCCTTGTTGTAGTGGGCTCAAGCGCCCCAGAAGAGCACGAGGCGATTCGAGATGCCATTCCAGAGGGCGTGCAATTGCTTTGCGCCCCACGCCGGCCCGAGTGGTGGGATGCAGCGGCAGCCGTCCTTGAAGGATGCGCTCGGCGCAGCTATGGTCAATGCGGCAGTTCAACCGGTCGATTTCTGCTTGACAGCATTGGCGAGTTACCTCTGGCCTACGCGCTTGCCGATGTGGTCATCATTGGTCGCAGTTTTGGCGATCGCCACGGTTCAGATCCCGTTGAGCCCCTTGGCATGGGCAAGGCGGTTATATGCGGCCAGGCCATGAGCGATTTTGCAGCAGTGTTACAAGTACTTCAGGATGCCGATGCCATTATCGAGACAACGCTTGCCTCGCTTCCGAACGTGCTCGCTGCGTTGCTTGATGACAGCCAGCAGCGTGCCGCACTGGCTCAGCGAGGCTGTGCGGCCATTCAAGCTGCCCAGGGGGCTTCTGATGATGCCGCAAAGCAGCTCATGGCGCTCGCTGTGAGCTGAGCATTCAGCCGCTTTCATGATCGATAAAAGGTCGCCGTCGCGGCCAACCAATGCGGGTGGTCGCGACGACGGGGGAGAAAGGAACTATTCCCGAAATGGAGCCCCGGAGAGAGAGAGGGAGAGGCGGGACACGGTTTTTGGGCACCGTTCTGATGTGTTCCGTGTATCTGTACGCATGCAGCATGGCCGTGGTTCCGTATCCTTTGTCAGATGCGTGAACAGGACCTCTTAAGGGCGATTTTGAATGACCCACCGCCAGTTTCTTCTCCCAATTGCGGTAGGGGAGCGGGGGGGGGCTTGGATGTGGAGGTAGTCATAGGCCCTGGCGATGATTGTGCGGTCATCAACCTTCCAGGCATGGGACCGCTTCTAGTCACCGTGGATCAGGTCATTGATGGGTTGCATGTCACTGGAGCGTCAACACCGTGGGATGTGATTGGTCACAAGGCAGTGCGTCGAGCGATCAGCGATATTGCGGCCATGGCTGGTCGGCCTATTGCCAGTGTGATCAGTGTTGTACTGCCCAACGATGCAGAGCATGGTCAATGTGAGCTGTTGCGTCGAGCCCTCGGAGAGGCTGCCGCTGCGTGCGGCGCGCCCTTAGTGGGAGGCGATATTGCTGTTCATGAACCCAATGCCGCTGCAGCGGGCCCATTGACTCTTTCAGTGACGATCTTGGGAGCGCCAACTGAACGCGGCGCTGTCTTGCGATCCGGTGGCGTTGTTGGTGATCATGTCTGGACAACGGGCGAACTTGGGCAAACACTCGATGCCGATGGCGGAGGACACCATTTGCACTTTGTTCCTCGAGTTGATGTTGCCCTTGCACTACATGAAGCGCTCGGAGATGCGCTTCACGCGATGATTGATATCAGCGATGGCCTAGGCCGCGATGGAGCAAGACTTGCTCAAGCCTCTTGCTGCACCATGCAAGTTCACGCGGAACGTGTGCCTTGCCGCAAGGGAGCCACCTGGAAGCAGGCACTTGGAGATGGGGAGGACTACGAGTTGCTCTTTGCAGTTGCCCGGGATGCGGAAGTTCCACCAGCGTTGTGTGGGGTACCTATGACGTGCGTGGGTGAACTGGTTGCTCGAGACGATCGTGGCGCAATGCTTGTTGTGCTCGAAGATGATCTGATTGTGTGCGGCGACGATGCAGGTTGGGACCACGGCCCATGACCAGCCGCACTGAACGCTTTTTGGCAGATGAGCAAGCAACCGCTGAGGCTGGCGGGCGCCTGGCAGACACATTGCCTGATGGGAGCATTGTGGGCATTGACGGACCACTGGGCTCGGGCAAGACCACCTTTGTGCGAGGATTGGCCATGGCCTTGGGCGTTCCTGCTGCGGACATATCCAGCCCGTCATTCACAATCGTGATGGAACACAGACTGTCCGATGGGCGAGTCCTGCGACACCTCGATGCCTGGCGATTGGGTTCGGCAGATGAACTTGAGGATCTTGGCTGGGATCAGTGGGCCGGGGCACCGGGCACACTGACTGTCATCGAGTGGGCAAGCAAAATAGAGGACGCCTTAAGAGGAACCACGCACAGGTTCCAATTGGACTATGCCGAGGGCTTAGGCCGCGTGTTGTCTGCCGCTTCGGGGGAGATGCCATAGATCACAAATCTGTGCCCTTTGATTGACCAACCATGCTCTTTGGCAATTCGATCACGCAATTGGGCAATGGCAGTATCACGCAAGTCGATGTGATGCCCGGTCTCCATACAGATCATCGTGTCTGCGGGAGTTCGACCGTACACGAGTTGATAGTGCGTTTGATTTGGATCGATCAGTGTCAGGGTGATAATGCCCGCCTCTTGGAGGAGTCGAAGCGTTCGGTAGACCGTCGCCTTTGACACATTGTGATTGGTCCGCTCACGCAACTGCAGCAGCAGGCCTTCTGCTTCAAACAAGCCCTCGGTGGCCATGACTGCATCCAGTACCTCTGCACGTTCCTGGGTGTACCGAAGGTTCCGGTCTTTCAAAAATCGCCGAAAGACCGAGCACAACGGGGCTAGGATTTCGATCGCCTCGCTGCCTTGGCTGGTATTGTTGGACGCACTGTGCATTGGAGGAAGTGTAGGCCATGCGCATCCTTGGCTTTGAAGCATGGGACAGCGGCTCCCATCGGTCGGTTCGCGAGAGCCTCGTTCGCCATGGGGCCGCTCAATGGACGTGGCTGACACTTGGGCGAGGCCCGTGGCGATGGCGACAGCGAATGGGCATCACTGAGCTTGTGGCCATGGGGCATGAGCGGGGCTTGCTCCAGCAATCATGGGATTGCTTTTTGTGTACGAGCTTGCTGGCGGTGGGGGAATTGCGTGGGCTCTTGCCAGCCACGTTGCGGTCGGTGCCCATCGCAATGCTTGTCCATGAAAACCAAGTGGCCTATCCAGCAGGCGCCAAGGGCCTTCAAGAACGTGACCTACACGGCGTCATCACCGACCTGACAGCGATGCATGCCGCGGACCTTGTCATCTTCACAAGCCATTGGAACCAACGCTCATGCTTGGAAGGGTTTCAAAGGGTGCTGCACAAGAGTCCCGTTCGTCATTGGCAGGCCATGCTGGAGCGTATCCACGAACGCTCGTGTGTCATCTGGCCGCCCGTGGAAGATCCGAGGGAGATTGCCGGAATTGAACATAACTGCGATGTGAACGGACGCCACGGTGGCAGTCCCGTACGTCTAGGCGACGCAACACAGATCGTATGGCCACATCGCCACCAACCAGACAAGGGGCCCAGCGGGCTGCGGGCCCTCGCTGCGAGGTACTCCAGGTCATGGGGTCTGCAGTGGCGATTGCTGGGCGAGCGATGCGGCCCAACGCCCCAGGCCATTACACGACTGCGAGCGGAGCAGGCCCAGTTCATCGCGCATGATGCCTATTGCCAAAGCAGGCAGGATTATGTGCGTCAACTTGCTGCAGCTAACTGGGTATGCAGCACGGCCAAACATGAATTCTTTGGCATCGCGGTGGTCGAGGCGTTGCTGATGGGCTGCCTGCCATGGCTACCGAATCGATTGAGCTATCCCGAGTTGCTTCCAAATGAGGCGCACGGATTGCATCCAGGCATGGCAATCGACCCGCCGACCAGACAAGCGCTTCAAAGGGCAATTGCTGCCCATCTCAAGCCAGCCATTGCCACTGAGGCCACTGGACGATTAGAGGCGGCCTTAGTCCAGCTCATAAGCGACGGCAAACCATGAGTCTCAAGAGACAAATCCACCCCGTGAGCGCCTCAGTGAAGATCGCCGATAATGACCATTACGTTCAATTCTCGACATGGGGGCTATTGGGCAGGTGCTCTGTACAGCCTAGGCAAGGCCCATGTGCTGATGTGCTCTGGGAGCCTTAAGCCAAGTATGGTGCCCACATGGGTTCCGCTGATCTACCTCATGACGCACGCTATGGCGGTGTTCCCCTGAGCACCGAACTCGTGCTTGGCACCTTAATTGTGTTTGCACTGGCGTTGGTGGCAACAGGGATCGCAGTGTTTGCAACAGGCGAAGAGACTATTCGCCTCGAGGCCCAACGCGAAGCACAGATCGCAGCTCGTGCTGTCCTTGAGGCCACGGTGGCTTCGCCTGACACTGCTATTGGCGAGACCCTTGCCAAGACTTTGCTTGAGCAGACCCCCTCGATCAGCGGTATCTGGATTCAGTTGGGCCACCGTGATGTCTTTCAGGAACCCCCGGCAGCCTTTGACGAAACGGCCGAGGCCTCCCATCGCACGGTTTGGGCCACCGTGGATGACCAGGGTGAAGCCCGGGTCACGGTGCGGGTCGATCCGCACGTAGCCTCGCCAGCTCGCCAGCGACTCACCGTGCACTTGTTGCTCGCGATAGGTGGTTCAATCATTGGCGCAGCGTTGTTACTGATTGTGTTGATGCATAGTCGCATCACGAAACCACTGCGTCGCCTTCGATCACAGGTTTTGGATGTCACAAATGTCGCCACAGGGCTCCCGCGCGAGTTGCAGTCACTATCAGACGTGCTTGCCCAGCAGGCAGGCGCATCGCTGGCCGAACTCCATCGACTTGAGCGAACGGAGTCAGAACTGCAGCGAGCCAACGCACTACATAGGCTAATGCTTCGAGAACTCGATCACCGTGTTCGCAATAATCTTGCGTCAATCTCCGCACTTGTCGACCTAGAGCGATATGCATCTAGTGACGTTGACACATTCGCTAATCGACTCGGTGGCAGGCTTGGATCAATGCAGAACGTGCAGGAGTTGCTCCTAGACTCACAGGAACACGCAGTCGAACTGCATGCCCTCTTTGAATCATTATTGCCAGACGATGTGAAGGAACGGGTGCAATACAGCGGTCCGCCAGTAGAGGTTGCTGGCGGGCAAGCTGTTCCATTTGGCATGACGCTTCACGAGCTACTGACAAACGCACTACGGCATGGTTCACTATCGAACGCCACAGGAACCATCGAAGTGACGTGGACCGCCTCCCAGGCCGAGGCTGATGGACGAAGGCTGCTGCAACTGGATTGGGCCGAGACCGGTGGCCCCTGCCCTGAAGCAACCCCTTCACCAGGTTCAGGCACTGGGATTCTCTCGGGCCTTGTTCAATCTGAACTGGGAGGAAGCGTCGACCTGCGGTACCCCCCCACTGGCGCAGTACACCGGTTCATGCTCCGATTGCGCCCACTTGAGCACGGCGGCGAGCTATAGCAGCTATCTAGCTAGGCTTGGTCGCGATCGTTGCAGTACAGGTACCAAACGTCAGTGGAATCTGTGCCTCGACATTGAAGCCTGCTTCACGAAGGAGTGATGCAAGCCCTTGGGGATCGAGAAATGTCTGCACGCTCCGTGGGAGGTAGCGGTACGCGCCACTTCGATCTCTGGCAATGAGTGTGGCGGTAAGAGGCATGATCCGGCGCGTATAGAAGCCATTGAACCAACGCAGAATGCCATTGCGTGGCTCGCTGAACTCAAGAATGCCTAGCCGTCCCCCTGGCGACAACACCCGGTGAAACTCGGCCAGCGCCTTGGCGGGATCGGCCACATTGCGAATACCAAAGGCAATCGTGACCACGTCATGCGCAGCTGCCTCTTGATCGAGCGCCATGGCGTCACCCTGCTCATAGACCAAAGCTCCCTCTGGCCAGTGGCCCCTATCAGCGCCCCTCTTGGCTTTGCGTCGTGCGACATCGAGCATTTCTGGTGTGAAGTCAACACCAAGCACCTTGACTGCACCAACTCGCGCTGCCGCCTCAGCGAGGTCCCCTGTCCCGCACGCGACATCCAGCACCCGATCGGACGCACCTACCCCAAGGATTCGAATGAGCCGCCGCCGCCATGCCTGATCTCGACCGAAGGCATGCAGCCTATTGTTTAGGTCGTAACTGCCGGCAATCGCCCCAAACATGCGTTGCACCCGCCTGGCTTTCTCGGCGTGTTGATGCGGATCAGCGTGTAGTTCATCCCGGGTCCAGACCATGGGTCATGAATGCTACCGCGAGCGCCGCCGGGGCGTACCATGGCGACCATGCACGCTGCAATCATCGCCATGGCCAAACTCACCTGCATGGCTGTCATGCTCACGATGATGGGCTGCGCCTATGGTGACCACGCAAGACACTGGGTCGGGGCGATTCAGACCGGCATGCGTGTTCAGCGGGCCAATGCTGATCCAATTGCTGTGCCAATGCACTTCAGGCACACTGTTTGCTCCGAAGATCCACTTGTCGAGGCGTCGATCTGGCTAACGGACCTTACCCTGGATGAATTGGCCACCGGTGCCGTGGCTGATGGACAGGCTCTGCACATCGAGTTGATGTTTCGGCCTCGTCCTGGGTATACACCCCTGGACTCCACGGCAACAAACATATCGATTCGGTACATCATCATGTCACGCGGTGAAGTGGGCGTGTATGAAGGCGGTGGCTTTGGCTACCCCATTGGGTCCGTAGCCAATGGCTCTATGTCGCTGCGCATTGAAGGCGCTAGTTTGACACTTGGCGACCACACCAAGGGGTTCATCGATCTCCTTACACCAGCGATCCTCTCAGGCACATTCAATGGACCCCGAGACGACGCAACCGCCGCGGCGATACGCAAGGGCGTCGACGAAACAGTGTCATTGGCATTTGCGAGGCGTACCTACGTACACAACAACGCCGCCTTCCAAGAGGCGCTAGTTGTTTTAAACAAGTAAGATGCCCCGATAGGCCACGGAAGCGGCCAAGGGCTCACCGAAGAACGTCAGGCAATACTCGTGACCTTCACCCGCACGTACTGCTGGCGATGGCCTTGCTTACGACGATAGTTCTTGCGCCGCTTGTATTTGATGACATCAATCTTCTCGCCAAGCTTGTCGCCTACGACTTCCGCTGTGACAGTGGCCTTGTCGATCCAAGGTGTACCAAGTGTGGCGGTGTCAGCGTCTTCTGCACGTTGCGCAAGCACCTTGTCAAACGTGATCGTCGATCCGGCTTTGGCTTCCCGGAAATCGATGTCAAGAATGTCACCCTCGTGCACCTTGATCTGTGTGCCGCTGTCTTCGATGATGGCGTAGGCCTTCATGGCGTGCTCCGTACGTCCTGATCCCCTTAGGCCGGGGATAAATGGGGAATTGGGTATTCTAACTGGTATTGTGTGATCTGCAAGCCTTAGTCCGTTGACGAGAGGCCTGCCAGCCGCCTTCGTGCTGCCTTGAGGGTGGCATCTTGCTTGCAGAACGCAAATCGGACCAAATTTGCGCCACGCTGAGGATCAGCGTAAAAAGACCCTGGCGGGATCGCGGCCACACCCGCAGCCTCAATCAACCACCGGCAGAATGCTCGATCGTCGCCGCGGCCCAGTGACGAATGATCACACATGACAAAATACGTGCCCTGAGGCTCGAACACCTGCAGGCCCATGGCATGAAGTGATGGCAACAACAGGTCCCGACGATGTCGGTAGTCATTGGCCAGTTCCTTGTAGTACGCATCGCCCAGTGAGAGGGCAACAGCAGCGGCGTGCTGCATGGGCGTTGACACCGCATAGGTTAGAAACTGGTGTGCAGCGCGAACACCAGCGGTGAGGGCCTGGGGCGCAATAGCCCAGCCGATCTTCCAGCCTGTCATGGAAAAGGTCTTTCCGAGACTTCGAAGTGTGATCGTTCGTTCCGCCATTCCTTCACGTGCCGCGAGGCACAGATGCTCGCCCTGGAGCACGATGCGGTCGTACACCTCGTCAACGATGGCAATGAGATTATGCTTTTGGCAAACCGCAGCGATGGCATCAAGTTCCTCAGCGCTGGCCACTCGACCCGTTGGGTTGTGTGGCGTGTTCAACAACACTGCGCGCGTCCGCGGTGTCACGGCCGCGGCCAGTGCATCGGCATCAAACAAAAACGCCGGCGGCTGCAGCGTGATGGTCTTCAACACGGCACCTGCCATGGCAGTGACCGCTGGATATGAATCGTAGAATGGCTCGAACGTCAACACTTCGTCGCCCGGGTTGAGCAATCCAAGTAATGTTGCAGCGATCGCTTCGGTGCAACCAGAGGTGACTGTGACCTCAGCACCCGGATCAATTGCCCTGCCAAGGCCACGTGCTGCATCATTGGCGATGGCTTCCTGGAGGCAAGGCACTCCGGCCATGGGCCCGTACTGGTTGTGACCAGCTGCGATTGCATCGGCTACGGCCTCAAAGAGCACGTCCGGGCCATCAAAGTCTGGGAAGCCCTGTCCAAGATTGATCGCTCCGTGCTCTGTGGCCAACGCCGTCATCTCGGCGAAAACGGTTGTCCCAAATGGGGCTAGGGCATGGCAGACGTCGCTTGATGAACGCATGTGGGATACCGTACACACATCATGACACTCACTGGACAAAGAGCATTGGTTGGCGGCGCGACGCAGGGCATTGGGCTGGCATGTGCCCAGAGACTGGCAGCCAATGGGTGCGCGGTCACCATCATGGCCCGCCGCGCTGAGGCTGTGGAAGAAGCAATCAGCTCTCTAGAGCAAACTGGCGACCAAGACCATGGTGGCATAGTGGCCGACTTTGCAGACTGGGAAGCGACCGCCAATGCGGCGGCGTCACATCAACCCCAAGGAGGGTGGTCGATTCTGGTGCACAACGCCGGGGGGCCCCCGCCAGGGCCACTAGTCGAAGCAGACCCAAGCGATCTGATTGCAGCTATGCAGCCCCACTTGCTCCTGGGACAAGCATTGGTTCAACTGCTTCGGCCGAACATGTGTGAATCGCGATTTGGTCGCATTGTGAACATCGTCTCGACTTCCGTCGTGATGCCTATCAAGGGGCTTGGTGTTTCTAACGCAGTGCGTGGCGCCATTGGTAATTGGTCTCGGACGCTTGCTGCAGAACTCGGTCCCGAGGGCATTACGGTGAACAATGTTCTGCCAGGCTTTACAGACACAAATAGACTTGCGACATTAATCCGCAAGCGCGCGGCCGCTTCGGGCCGTACGCCCGAGCAAGTTGCTGACGATATCCGCGCAGGTATTCCCGTGGGCCGGTTTGCAAAACCTCACGAGACCGCGGCGCTCGTGGCTTTCTTGTGTAGTGAGGAAGCCAGCAGCATCAACGGCGCGAGTATTCCCGTCGATGGCGGTCGACTGGCAGCCCAGTAATCATGCGGCGCATTGAACACTTCATTGCGGGCGAATCGAGCATGTCTGCCCATGAGGCATGGCTGGACGTTATGGAGCCAGCCACGAGCAATGTTGTTGCGCATGTCGCACGGGGGCTCCGCAAGGATGTCGAGACAGCAGTTGATGCAGCTGCCGCTGCGGCCCCGCGTTGGGCGGCCACCTCGGCACCCGAACGCGCAAGACTGCTACATGCCATGGCCGATGGCATCGAAGCCACGGCTGAATCCTTCGCTCGGGCTGAGTCCATCGATTCAGGCAAACCCCTCTCTATCACTCGTTCGATCGACATTCCACGTGCCATCGCTAACTTGCGGTGGTTCGCCGACGCTGCGGTGAAGGCCTGCCAGGGCACCCAACGATTTGACTCTTCACACGCATCCAATGAAGTGCTCCGAATGCCAGTTGGCGTTGTCGGCGCTATTTCGCCGTGGAATCTACCGCTCTACTTACTGACATGGAAAATCGCAGCGCCACTGGCCATGGGCAATGCTGTGGTGGCCAAGCCATCAGAGTTAACGCCCAGCACGGCATCAATGCTCGCTAGCATTGCACGCGAAGTGGGCATGCCACCAGGTGTCCTCAACATCGTGCACGGCCTCGGTCCCGAGGCAGGCGCTGCACTGGTCGAACACCCTGATGTTGCAGCAATCACATTTACGGGCGGCACCGAAACGGGCCGCAGCGTGAATCAGACATGTGCTGGATTGTTTAAGAAAGTATCACTGGAGTTGGGCGGCAAGAATGCGCTCATTATCTTCGCCGACGCGGACATCGATGCAGCCATCGATACCGCCACAGCAGCGGCGTTCGCCAACCAGGGCCAGATTTGCCTATGCACCGAACGATTGTTGATTGAATCGAGTGTGTACGACCGCGTGATGGAAGGTGTCATCGAACGTGCTCGTGCGATTCGCATTGGCGACCCACTCGACGCAGAAACAGACTTTGGCTCCTTGATCAGCATTGCTCACCGTGATCGCGTTGAGGCAGCCCTTGCTGGAGCTATCGCCGATGGAGCACATGTGTGCACCGGTGGAAAGCGACCAATCAATTTGCCCGATCGCGTTTCAGCTGGTGCGTTTTTGGAGCCAACGGTGCTGCAAGGCATCGGCATGGATGCTCGATTCAACCGTGAAGAAGTCTTTGGCCCAGTTGTGTGTGCCATGCCTTTTGCAGACGAGGCCGAGGCCGTGCGCATGGCAAACGCCACGGATTATGGCCTATGCGCGACTGTGTGCACTCAAGACCTTGAACGAGCCGGGCGAGTTGCTCGCAAACTGGACGTTGGGACAGTCTGGACGAATTGCTGGCTCGTTCGGGACTTTCGAGTTCCATTTGGCGGCGTTAAATGTAGTGGGCTTGGCCGAGAAGGTGGCGATGACGCCCTTCATTTCTGTACCGAAGCTCGCACCCTTTGTTCAGCATCAAACAGTACGGTTGATGCGTCTGGAGCAGTGCCAACGGGAACACATACATGAATGACTCAACTGTACATACAACGAATGCCCCTGCGCCGGTCGGCGCATATCCACACGCTCGACGTGTCGGAGACACGCTCTATTGCAGCGGCGTTGGCCCACGCAAGGCCGGCGCAACAGACATCCCGGGCGTGACATTGCATGCCGATGGCACTCTTGCAAGCAAGGACATCGAAGCACAGTGTCGCTCTTGTTTTACCAACGCTCGCGCCGTCGTTGAAGCAGCAGACTTCGCCTGGACTGATGTCGTTGACGTCTTAGTGTTTCTGACTGACATGGCCAATGACTTTGACACCTACAATGCAATCTATGCAGAGTGCTTTGCGGGCCCGGGCAACCCCAACCCGGCCCGTACCACGATTGAGATATCCGCCCTGCCAACACCCATAGCTGTGGAAGTCAAAGTCATCGCAGTTCGACAGCGTGATAGTCGCTGAGGCTTGGCCTCACCGTCATGCGCCACTGAGCGTTCGCAATACAGCGCGCACTGGCGAGCCATCAAACCCAATGAGTTTGAGTGGCGCAGCAATCAACTCATAGACTCCGCTGGGAATCTCGCTCAGTACAAGACCTTCCAGAATCGTCATCCCGTGCACCCGAAACCGCTGATGGGCATCTAGCGTTGTGCTGTGTGCGGGATCCACGCTGGGCGTATCCACACCAACGAGTTCCACGCCATGCCTTTGCATCCAATCCACGGTGTCGGGGTGAAGCCCGCAGAAGTCCGTATTGAAGTGTGTCGGATCCGGATAGGTACCAGTGGCAATCAACACGCGCTGTTGATCAAGGCATTCGCTCGGGAGCATGTCGGGTGTAACACGATCACCACGGGGCACCTTCACATGCACGACACGACAAGGGCCAATGCATCGTTCAAGCGACCACGACTCGACGCCATCGGCTCCAGACTCATAGTGATTGGGCCCATCGATGTGTGCCCCGACATGCACTGTTGTGTGCAACGTAGAGAGCGTCACAGGATCGCCATCTTCAACACGAAGCAGCGTCTCACATGAAAGCGAGGTATCACCAGGAAACACCGCGATATCAGGCGTTAGTGCCGGGGAGATATCGTAGATCACGCCGCCAGAGGTCATGGGCACGGACCAAACGCGCCAATCATTGCCAGCACATCGGCGACGTCAACCACGTCATACGGTTCCGCTGCGCCTGCAGATGGTGGCTGCTGAGGTCCACTTGACTGTGACACACAACTAGCATGCACAAACACTGGCGTGGCAAGCAATACAAGTGATTGCATCATTGCTCCACAATATCGAAAACCACTCACAAGTCCATCATTTCACGCGTGTAGTGCAAAGCGATCAAAAGCGGCTTCGCACTGCCCACAAATCGGGGAACGCTGGCATGTAGATCGTCTTCTTGAGAAATTCGACGCCCGGCGATCCACCTGTGCCATGCTTATCGCCAATCGTACGGCGAACAAGTTGGACATGACGGAATCGCCATTCTTGGAAGCCTTCGTCTATGTCGAGTAGCAATTCCAAAAGTTGTTCGATATCAGGGTGTGAACGTGTCGCGTGCTCAAGAATGTCCTCCATCCGAGGGTCGCCGGTGTATTGCTGACGAACATCGCGGTCCAACACATCTTGTGGCACATCAAAGCCCTTGAGCGACAAGAATTCATGAAGATCGTCGCTGATGCTTGGCGCTTCAAAGCGGGCCATGGCGGCATCTCTACCGGGCATGTCCTCGGACATGAACTTCAACACATCTGCTCGTTTAATGCCAAGGAGAAACTCAAACTCACGGAATTGCATGCTTTGAAAGCCTGAGGCGGTATCGAGCCTGCTCCGAAATGATTCGAAGCACCGCGGAGTCATTGTTTCGATAATGTCGACTTGGCCTACAAGTGTCTTAAGAATGGTCCGCACCCGACGAAGGGTCTGCATCACGCTCCACACATCGCCATCTCGAAGCAATGTTCCAGCCTGATCGAGTTCGTGCAAAATCTGCTTGAACCAGAGTTCATACGTCTGGTGGATGACAATGAACAACATCTCATCGTGTTCGGCTGGATCACTGCGAGGCTCTTGAAGACCCAGCAGCCCATTGAGTTGCAAATACGTGGCGTAGGTCAGTTTGGACGAAGATGTTGGAGAAGTCATTGAAGCACCCAAAGGAGTCCTAGGACAAGCAGCAGACAAAAGATCACGACAATCATGCGTAACTGCACCTGGCGACGAGCTGCAATGCGAACAGTACGCGAATAGGGCATGTCGGTGAAGGTGACCAACTCGTACATAGGCGTCAACCCACCGGGAATCAGTCGATCAAGCCACTGTGCAAGCCTATGCCGAACCACATGCCCCCAGGAGGCTGTGTGGTCCCGCATCTCGATGAAATTTTGTAACGCGAGATCAGCAATGGCATCGGCATCAGGTTTTCGTGCCCTTGCGAATTGATCTAATGAATCCCCTCTATCCAACGCCTCGCCCAGCAACCGAACGTCTTCGAATCCAGCATTCATGCCTTGGCCGAAGAACGGCACAATGGCGTGGGCAGCATCGCCAATAAGCAACGTACGTTCGTTCACA
>JABAAC010000007.1 GCA_014238965.1 Phycisphaerales bacterium
GGACACTCATACCAACTTACACAGTCGAGGCGCGGTCCGGCGCCGAACATCTCGCGTACTACCACCAAGCAGCTCAGATTTGCATGATGGCCCTGATTGTCCCAGTAGCGCTGGGCACCGTGCTCTACCCGCGACTGGGCCAAATGAAAACGGTCTCGGATCGCATTCGAATTACGCTGTACTCATTCAAGCTCAGCATCATGCCCATGCTCGTCATGGTGACCGGAATACTGATCACAAGTCCATGGATCATTCCGCTCATATACGGGGAACGGTATGAGCCGAGTGTCGCCTTGCTGATGTACATGACGCCGGGCGTCTTTGGCTTGGGCCTCTGCACCGTTACCCAAAACTCTTTGTTTGCCAATGGCTATCCGTGGATGAGCATCGTCCCCCCTGCCATTGGTCTTATTGTACTCATTGTTGGCCTCGCGCTCTTTACGAGCCTAGAGGCCGCCGCCTGGTCATATAGCGCAGCGGGCATTGCCATGAGCATCGCAAGCTTTA
Organism: Phycisphaerales bacterium; assembly: GCA_014238965.1. GTDB lineage: Bacteria > Planctomycetota > Phycisphaerae > Phycisphaerales > SM1A02 > JABAAC01. The sequence continues at coordinate 508 of JABAAC010000007.1, forward strand.
CGACATGGTGGTGCTATCGACACGCAACCGATCAAGGTGGCGGTACCGAAACGCCAGCCCAGACACCATCATGACATCAGTAAAAACACCCATTCTGTGCCTTACGCTCTATCCGATTTCATCTGACTATAAGTCCATCATAGAGCAATCCGCTGGCCAGAAGATCGACTACGGCCAAGTCGCAGATCTTCGACAACTCCCAAAGTTTAAACTTTTCAAGCGACTCATCGGAAACAAGTACAAGACGATCATCTTGCCATGCGAAGTTCCTGAAGTCACCAGCACACTTCCAATCCTGCAAAACCTCGCAGCAGCTCACCGCCTGCCCCGCATTTTAGTCTGCGATCCAGATGGAAAACTGACACGGGTGTCATACGGAAGGATTGCCACAGATTCGATTCGCCTCATTGTGGCATCAATTGAAGGATGGAGATCCCGCAAGAGAAACGCATCTCTAGCGAAGAAACTCTCCACCACGCCCCGGACACGCCTGCAATCAACAGGCGAGGGGCATCGCATCCTCTATATTAAGAACAACACGTGGTTTGGCATTCGTGCTGGGGGAAGCGTTGGCCACGTATCTGGAGTCATCAACGCACTCTCCAAGCTCGGGAATGATCTCGCCTTTGTGTCTCCTGAGTCACCGAAATACCTCGACGATGGCATTAAGTTGGTATCCGTACCACTGTTCAATCAATTTGGTCTTCCTGCAGAAGCCAATCTATTTCGTATTCACGACAGAAGCGTGCAGGCCGCTCACGACTTTGCTGAGTCATTTGACCCAACATTGATCTATCAGCGGCTCTCCGTCGGCGACTTTGCCGGAGCGCAGCTCGCCAACGAACTGGGCATACCCCTTGTTGTTGAATACAACTGTTCTGAGGTTTGGGCTGCAGAGAACTGGGGACGCGGACTTCGCTACAGAGATGCTTGCCTGCAGGCCGAGGAAGTGATGCTCAATACCGCCGACCTTGTTTTTACAATATCCGAACCTCTTCAAGACGAATTACTTGAACGCGGACTCGCGCCACATCGTGTTCACTGGTATCCAAACTGTGTCGATCCAGACGTCTACAACACCGATAGGTGGTCCATAGACGAAATCAACTCTACGCGCGCAAGCATTGGCGCTGACGAAGACGCCTTTGTCCTGACCTTTGTTGGCACCTTTGGCCAGTGGCATGGTGCAGAGATACTTGCCCAAGCTGCTGTCCTTCTGTGCCAAGACGAAGCGTGGTGCAGGGCAAACAATCTTTACATTCTTTTTGTTGGCGATGGCCTCAACCGGACTCTCTGCGAAGACATCATCGCGGACACAGCTGCATCGAATCGAACACATTTTGCTGGCCTGCTCCCACAACACGTCACGCCGATTTATCTTGCAGCGTCGGACGCATTCATCGCGCCACATGTACCCAACTCAGACGGAACAAAATTCTTCGGATCCCCCACGAAACTTTTTGAATATATGGCAATGGGCAAGCCGATCGTGGCTTCAAGACTCGATCAACTCGCGGACATCCTTGAGGATGGAGAGACGGCCTATCTCGTAGAGCCTGGTGATGCCCAATCGCTCGCAACTGGCATCCGGCGGATGCTCGATGACACGGATGGGCGAGAGACCATTGGCCACAATGCGTTGTCCATTGTTCGATCCGACTACACCTGGACCCGGCATGTCACCGAAATTATTGATGCCATAGATCGCAGTTGCGCATCATCGAGCAACCGGTCGTTATCTCTTCCACAATTCAATATTGGCGAGAATGTGTACGGATCACTCGAACGCTTGAAGTGGATATGGGAACACACCACTCGGTTTGAAAACCCTCGCATTGCGGAATTTGGATGTGGAACAGGGCTCATGGTCACCGTCCCGCTTCGACTCGCTGGCCTCAACGTGCGTGGATGGGACATCCATGAACCCAGCATTCGCTTTGGACAGGAACTCGCCGAATCGTGGAAGTTTGATCCTGAATGCCTGCAAGTTGGTGACTTCTTCGAGCAACCTGATGATTCAATGCTTGACATCATCATTGCAACCGAAGTGCTCGAACATATTGATGACGGTATCTGGGACTCCACTGTAACCCAGCTCCTTGATCAGCTCGCGCCAGGAGGCACCCTGCTCATCACAGTTCCCAACGGTTGGGGAGGCTTTGAACTTGAGGCCTGCCTATCGAGAACCATCAAGAAAACAATCACGGTTGCACATTGCTGGCCACTTGCCAATCTCATGCTGATGGGAGCACGAAAGGCCAAACGATTCGTATCTCGACGATCTATCCGAGATCATGACTTTGTCGCTCGAAACACTCTGGCTGATTCCCAGAGCCCTCATGTGCAGTTCTTTACGCGAAGGACACTACGTAAACGTGTCGAGTCCCTCGGCGCCCAATGCGTCGATGCACAAGGCACTGGGCTTGTCGCCGGGTCATTCTCAGACGGATTGCTCTCTGGATTTCGCTGGTGCACATCACTGAACAATTGGCTTGGTAAACACGTGGGCCCATGTTCAGCTGGATTGCGAATGGCGTTCAAAGCAGACAAATCTCAACGGTTATGACACCGTTGACTGGGGTGTACCGAATAGATTTGGTCTCGGCCACCACGCCATACCGAGGGCTCCATGGAACGACATGGCATGACGCGCCAGCGGCGCGAATGCGTACTATTGGTCTGCGGTCTGATCCGTAAAGAATAAAGCTCTCATCGTCATCTGGAACTGGCACCACATCGGGGGCGATCACCAGTTGTCCGTACACCTGCCTATCAAGTGCACTGATATCGTCTTCTACTCGAATCGACATCTCAGAGAGTGTGAGCGTTCGCTGAACAACGTGTCCATACCCAATATGGGAGAACGTTCCGCCACAACCGCCTACGTTGTTCGCCGTGGAATGACACGTGTCATTCATCATGAACAACCCCCAGCGACCTGGCAACCAATCCATTGGCTCGTGCCCCTGAACCACAGGGCAGTTGTGTGACTGCACACTTCGAAATGTATTGCGTATGGCGTGATCTGGTGTGTACACGCCAGTTCCAGGATCGATTACACATGGTCGACCATCAATATCAAGCGTGATCGAAAGTTGGTCGGCGTGCGCGTGGCCCCCATTTCCGTTTTGCCCAACACTCCCGCACCGCATTGTCATTCGATAACGAGGTCGCGACCACACCTGTAGTCCGAACTCACTCCACTCAATATGGTTCCCGGCTACCACATCCGACGTTGCGGTGAGCTGACACTCCCCCACCAACTCGCGGATCCACAATGACTAAGCAGTCTCGTGCTCAGGCACACTCAGTTCATAAAACAGGCCGCTGACCGCAGCAATCACGTGAGAGTGGTCTAACAAATCTGCGGATGAATCTACTCCCTGCATCATTCGCATATATCGGCCGCTGTCATCATCTCCAATAATTGGAATCGAGCCATCAACTCGCTGAATGGACCGCGTAAACCTCGCCATGCCAACAATTCGCTCAGTCAATGCTGCGTCAAGCGGTATGTGGTGGCCTGATGCGGTTTGTGAATGCGGCGTCGGCGGCGGCGAAGCGCCGGCTCGATAATTCTTTGTTGGTCCACTCCACCAACGCGAAGCCTGCTTGGGATCCCGCCAGGAGGTGTTGAGCATGATCGCAATCGAATAGGTCATAAGCTCTGACGAGAGACGGTGGTAGCAAGTACTGCCCTCGAAATTGCTTCCGTCCTGATGAAACTGATTCGTAAGTTCGACCACGATCTCTCGGCCGGCAAATGTCGCCCAGTCTGATGCCTCTTGGTCGTCTAGATACAAACCACAGACCAAGAGCCCGGCAATATCCGAGAGGTAGTGATTCGAACTCAGTGAAGCTCCCCACTCGAGATTCTTGACTAGAAACCGGCCATGATCTCGTAATGTTGCGCTAATGAGACGAAGGAACGCGTCATCCCACGCTATTCCTGAACTCTGACACAAATCCACAGCGACCGCGATGTTTGCGGCGCGAATGCCCACGTCCATAGCGCATATCCAGTTCACCCCAAAGCACGGTGGATTGCTCGCGATGAAATCGATGATCTGTGCGCGAACCTCTTGTGAGATGTCTTCGCCAGCGTGGGTATCTGAGTTATCGATACGCGCCGCCATCGCAGGCAAGTGCTGCAGCCGAGCAAGCTCCCATGGCCACTTGACCTCTTCGCCAGCAACTTCACATATTGTAATTCGTTTCGACCACTTAGACGGTGACCACTCAGAGCCAGCTGCATCTCGATGCCACGCGATGGATTGATATCCAGCCGGCAAGAGCCCCCGCAACTTTTTTGCGGTCCCCCTCCAGGATCGCGGAAGAGCTGGAGGCGCTGCCGGATCGACTGCCATGATGAGCGGCCCGCTGCCAAGAAGATCGAAGCGGTGCTGCTTCCACTGCAGGCACGCGCCGTCATCCTGAACGTCGAACCGAGGAGCGATTCGTCGTGGATGTGACTCTTTGCTCCATGACCTCAGCCCGGTGGGCCTGAGATGCGCCATGACGCTGTCGTATTGATCTACGATCCGCCCCTGAATTCGGTCGTACACCATACCCCCGACCTGCTTCACACCAAGTCGTCGAATCTGGCCGCACCGACGCTGAATCTTTGTTAGCACGATGACGCCTCCGGTGTACGTATGACAAGAGCAATGCAACACATGATCAACTGGAGCGGTCCCGAACAGCGCAGTACATCATGACCTCACGTGATCGCTGGCTGATGACCCCTGCAATCCACGAGGCGAAATTCCACATGGGATTCCTAGAATGAGCCATCGAGTAGTTGTAGAACGTTTTCGCAATAACACGCCATCCCATCAGATCAAGAAGGCGATCCAATTCGTTAGCGGAGAACTCGTGATGATGTCCGGTAAAGGGCACTTCAGAATCCAGAATGTCTTCAATGTCTGGCAAGGGGCTTACACCACGCAGCAGTTGAAGCCGCTTGTGCCAGTAGGCGATATTGGGCACCTCAATGCACAGCGATCCGCTCGCGGCAACGAGCGACTCAA
>JABAAC010000090.1 GCA_014238965.1 Phycisphaerales bacterium
ACAGGCTCAAATGGAAAGTCCAGTGAGGCGTATCGCGTGTCAACATGATGCCGACCCGCCGCCCAGCACCCCGCCAAGACCTCGTAATACAAGCGGTCAATGCTCACGTTGAGCACGTCATCGACTCGTGGACGGTCGTAGGTCCACACCGCAACCACCCCCCCGGGAGCTGCCACACGGGTGGCTTCGGCCGCAAAGTCCGCCATGTCAAACCAGTGCGCTGCCTGTCCAGATGCAATGAGGTCCACACTGGCGTCTTGGAGTGTGCACTGGTCGGCAGCCCCCACCGCGAATGTGGCTTTGTCTAGCGTGGGCGCCCGCTCAATAGCGCGAGCCGATGGATCGGTCGCAAGCACATGGTCGAACCGCTTCGCCAACAAGGCAGTCGCTTGTCCACTGCCACAGCCAGGCTCCCACACAAGTCGGTGTTCAACGCAGTGATCGGCAATGAGATCGATCAACGACTGGTCATAGGTTGGTCGGTACATCGCATAGCCATCGGCCACACGATCGAATCGCTCGTGAATTGGGTCGCTCACAGGCTGCGGTCTCCTTGCAGCCAGCGGCGAAAGTCAACAAGCGACTCAAACACTGGCTCAGATGAGGTAGTCAATGTACCAATGTCTCGCCCCGTATCGCCCTCCAGTTGTACGCCAATAAATGGCATCGCCGCTGCCCGCGCCGCCTCAAGATCAAAGACCGTATCGCCCACCATCCACGCATCACCCCCGTTCAATTCGGCCACCGCATCGTGAAGCGGTGCTGGATCTGGCTTGAGGGGACGATCCGCCTCAGCGCCGATGATGACATCGATCGGAAGCGATAGGGCTGATGCAATGCGGCGAGCAAACTCGACTGGCTTGTTGGTGACGATGGCTGTTCCAATGCCTTGCGATTGTAGCCACGCAAGTAGTTCCACCGCACCATCAAAGGCCTGGGTCCGCTGCGTGCAGCATGTCGCGTAGTGCCGTCGGAAGGCGGCAACAGCCTGTGTGTGCGCGTGATCGTCATGATCCGCCTCCCCGCCGTCAGTCAGCGCCTGGCCAATCAGTACGAAGAGCCCGCGACCGACCCAACTGCGGATTCGTTCTTCCGATTCCGTTGGGCGATTCATCTCAGCCAGCGCCGCGTTGACTGCCGTGGCGATATCGGGCACGGAGTCGATGAGTGTGCCGTCGAGATCGAAGAGCATGATGTCCGGTCGACCGATCACGCCGATTCGCCAACCGTCGCGAAGGCCGAAGCGGCGGCGCCGGCGCACATACTTGCGTGCTGCAAGATAGAGCCAATGAACACCAATCCCATCGCCACCGCGCAGCCCAAGAACCACATTCGCGGCTCGCTACCAAAAATCGGCGCGAGAACACCAAATGCTACCGCCGAAATAGTCATCGCCACGTAGGTAATGAAGTTGGCTGTGCCAATTGTTCTCGCCCGAAATGTCGGAACAGGAAGATGCTGCAGCATGGCCAGAATTGGAATGACGTAGAAGCCCGCAAACACACCAACAAACGTAAGAAGTACCATCGCTCTGATGAGCGTTGGTTCAACGAGGCCAAGCAAGACAAAGCTCACTGTCATGCCTGCAGCGCCTATTGGAA
>JABAAC010000006.1 GCA_014238965.1 Phycisphaerales bacterium
CCTGCCCCAGGAGCCCCGCATACCATCAAGTCACCGGTACCACCCGAGCCACCTTCGATGAGTCTCGCGAAGTCGCGGACTTTCCCATCTAGAAACTTTCGTAACGCATCATCTTGGTCACAACTTGGTGTGATGTCTCCAAAGAAGGGCTGATACTCCGAATCTTCACATGGTGGTGAATACTCAACTTCTTTGACGCCTCGTTCCTCATCTGACCGTTCTTGTATGGAGAGACAGCCCTCGGGCAATGGATCTGCTGCAAGCAGTGGTTCAAGCCAATCCTGCGGAGTCGGTCCATCACTCTCTTTGTCCTCGGAAAGCCCAAGAACACTGGCAACGACGCTTCCAGCAGCATGGATAACACGGCTGAAGAAACCTCGCTTCTTCTCTTTCTCTTCCGCCTTTGACTTCGCATCTTCATCAATTGGATGCCGCCAGAAAAGCCACACCGCAAGCAGGCACATATTGATGATCATCACGACACTGCGAACGAAGTTGACAATCGCGCCGGGCAAGGCATCTTTATCTGTTGGCAGGTGTGGCCCAAACTCACTGTCAACGGCCAGTTTCCACTGCTCATCTGAGATCATCCCAGCAAGCCACTCGCTAAAGGTCCTTACCCACTCCATAGTAAACATGGTTACGGTGGCTGCGACGATCAGGCCAATCACCCACAAGAACACTGCATAGCCGCGCTGGCCCCTACCGTGCACCCAATCAAGAAGTGGCCCAAGCACAAATATCGCCATGAGGATTGGCCCCAGAAGTAGGGCATGGGCGAACAAGCTGAGCCGAGTTGAGTCGACTTTGAGCACGATGATGATGCCAGTCGCCCCAATCAAGACGACTGCTGCAAGCACGACTCCCCAGGACCAAACTCCTGCCCGCGAGATCCGATCCCTCGAGCCCATGGTTGGATACCTCGAAGCCAGAACAGTCAACAGGCCACACACCCCAAATCCAATCGCAAATACCACCAGCGACACGAGCACGACCTTCATGCGAGAGATCCAGTGGTACGTGCTAATGAACAGGTCGAGCAATTCCTTGAAGCTGTCGACGCTCAATAGGAAATACAGGAAGAACCCAAACATACCCAGAAGTACTACGATTAGCGGCGATATGGCCGCACCAATAAAGACCCATCGCCGCTTCGAGTAATGAACAGGATGTGATGAGACTGGGTATCCACCGAGTACATCTGTCACAACGGAGTAGCGGTCAGATCGATTCTTTGCATCCCTTGCTTGGTTCGACATTAGGCACCTGCCCGATCATTCAAGCAAACGGACACTTCCTCAAAGTACATCCCAAATACAGCAAGATCGGGCACGACCTCAGGGGTCACTTTTTGTCCACCTCGTCGCAGTGGCTCAATGAGCGTGTGCTCTAGCTGGGCATCTCGGACAAGAAGCATGCGAACATCGCTTCCTTCTTGAGACTGTTGATGCACATGACGACTAGACAAGAAAGGCCGTTCAGACGCGCCGAATCCTTGCATGCGAGCAATGGTCTTGGCGATTTCGCTGCCAGCTGTGTTCAGTTCCCTGTCACGCCACTTCATGGTGACTCGAGAGATCAAGTGGCCATGAAACTCCGCCCACGCATGCTGCACCGCCCGCTCCCACACATGCTGCACGATTGGGACCGGGTAGCTACCCCTGTTCTCGACGTCACAGCGGCCGCCCATTTGTGCCCACGCTTGTGACAGACCCCGCCAAAGACTGTCGCCGTGGTCAATAAGCGTCGCATCGGCGTGCGCCCGAGCAGTCTGTTCGTCCATCGCACAGATCGTGACCACAGTTTCATCTTGCAAGACTCGTCGATCCACCACTGCTTCCTCGCTGCGGGACGGTTGTAACTTCGACGGTCCAACGTCGGCTGAGCGAGTGGCGGCATCAAGGGTCAACTGCAAACGCTTTGCAAGCCCACCTGCATGATCCAACATCTCCCCATAGGCAACATCCTGGTTTCGGGCATGCACCTTCGCCATGAATCGCAGGCACGCCCTGCTCGCGTTGGCACCCTGCGCTACCTCAACACTTTTCTTTAGCTTTTCAATACCAACACCACCGGCCCACCGCTCGAAATGCCAACTTACCGTGGTCGCAACGACGGCACCGACGATCCCAGCGGCGCAGGGGATCCAGAACCACCAAGAACTAAAGGCCGCATCCAACAATGGGTAGAGCAGGATGAAGACGATGTACATCACAAGCAGCATGGCGGCGATCGCGACGCCCATTCGGATGAGCCACGAAATGAAGTGTGATCTCGCGTCATCTACGACCTTCGCCACATCCATCGCAGCTTCACGTCGCCCATCAGCTACTGCCATTTCCGCAAGCAAATTCTTCCACGGACTTGCGTCTCGATCCAGATCTGCGCCAAGTTCGGCTTGCTTCAGCTGGATCGCCTTGGCCATACTCATCAGATGACCTGGCGACGACTGGGCCTGCCCCCACGTCTGAGACTCATTTCTTCGAACATCGCCATCCGCGACCTGGCCTGTCTTGGCGGCCTCCACGCGGAGACGATCTGCAGTCGCCACACGCAGCGTGGCGAAGTCCGCTGGCGCGAGGTGCTGATCGACACTCCGGCAGAACCGCCCCGTTTGATACGGATCCTCAAAGTGAAGATCTGGTGGATCCGGAGGGTCTTTCAGCTTTGGATTGAGTGTGGCAGCGGCGAATTTTGGCGGCCGGAATGTCTCACCCGTTCCAAGCACCTTCTTCCTGAGCCAGGCACTGAAGACACCAGCCACCGCGACTGGTGGCATACCTGGCTCGAGCAATAGCGACCGCCATGCCAAGACATCGCCTCTTGCTGCACGAGGTGGCGATGCGGCTAAGCAAATGAGCAGGCCAGGCAACACCTGATCCCAAACATTGCGGGCTTCGACAAACTTTCCCCCCTTACTTGATCGGAGCTTTCCATCAAGTAGATACACACGCGGGTCATGCCGATGTTGGCCAACTTGGCGAAGCGCCTCAATATCTTCCTCAGAAAGTTCGCGGCACACCACCAAGGCCAGCGTCCAGTGGGTGCCGGCTACCTGGTCGGTCTGTCCATGCGTATCGAGCAGTTGTCCAATCGCTGCATGCCGAGCAAGTGCGGCAGCGACAGTTTGGGGTTGCCCACCCTCATCATTTCCAGAGAGGACATCGAGTGCTACAACTCTACGCCCGGCAAGCATCGACAAAAACCGCTCTGCGATGGGGTCGGTCGCCCCGCCACTCGTGTGCAAGAATTCGCGATCGAGTCCAATGAACGCAGCATCACTGGTGCAGCTGGCACCAATGCCAGATCCATCTTCACGAATAAAGTCCAACATGTCACTGCGGCGTAATCTCGCAAGAAGATCGGGTGGAATACTGCCACCCTCTCGCAATTCCGAGAACACCGACCGCGACGCGATCACTACGGATTGTCGGTCAACAGACATCTCAGTTGCTGAAACAGCGACTCACTTGCGATCGGCCAGCAATTGAGCCGCCCGAGCTTGCAATCTCTCGATGGTCGCCATGAAACTCGCTGCATTCTCTCCAGGCGTGCCTTTGGCTTCGTCCCACAGGTCATCCAAGTAGTGATGCAAACCATGAAGCAACGCGTCATATCGGTTTCCGAGCTTGCGTTCCAACTTCGCCAAGAAGATTGCCTGTTCACACAGTACGGCTTCAGTCCAGGCTTTGGCATCGTCCCCCGTTGTGAATGCAGCCTCGAACTTTCCAATCGAGCCGATTGTGTCGCCGGCATCCCAAACTTTCTTGTTCGGGGAGATGCCTGTAGGCCCCTCGTGCATTGGATAACGGGCGCATACGAAGCTTCGCTTGTTCCGAGTCACCAGCGGCATAGACCAGTCACCGAAGGCCTTTGCCACAACTGCCTTCGCTTCATCGCAGGCAGCAACGGTATCGTCATTAGTGTCAGCACCAACATGACCAAGCAACGCGTACAACATGGCGTCGGTCTGACCAGCTGCCTCCTGCTCTTGCGCCGACGTCGTGGCTGCCCACGGCCGCCAACGCTTTTCCCGATACCCACTTTCCCTGACAAGGCGCGGATCGGAA
>JABAAC010000207.1 GCA_014238965.1 Phycisphaerales bacterium
ATGCATATGCTTAAGCGACTGGGATTCAAGCACTGTGACGAGGTTGACCCCTTCGACGGCGGCCCGTATCTGGAAGCCGATCGAGACGACATTTCGGTCATTCGAAACGCCTGTCAATGCACATTGCACGGGGCGCTCGATGGCGAGGGCACTGAGATGTTGGTTGCACGGTTGGACGCCAAGACGTTCAGGTTGGTGCGGTGTTCCGTGCGTGTCCTGAACGATGCGGTCTGGATCGATCAGGCAGCCGTTGAAGCGTTGGGCGTTCAGGTTGGTGCCGTTCTTGGGTTGAGTAGTGCCTCGGTGCCAGCTCCAGTATGAGTGATGCCCACCTGTTGCAGCACCCGGTGCTCCGTTGTTTGCGCCGGTCACTTGGGCAACTGAGGCTAGAGGATGGCCCATTGCTCTTGGCCGTCAGTGGTGGGCGAGATTCAACCGCGATGGCCGGTGCATTGGCTTTGTTGCAGCGACGTGAGTCGGTTGGTTTGCTACGTATCGCGCATGTGCATCATCATCAGCGACCTGAGTCAGATGAAGAAGCGGCCTTGGTTGTGGCGCTAGGCAGACAGCTTGAATTGCCCGTTGAAGTCTTGCATCTGGATGTTGCAGGTGGCGCTTCGGCCGCTGTGTTGCGTGATGCACGGCATGCAGCCCTGGCAAATGAAGCGACTCGTTGCAGCGCAGATGCGGTGGTCATGGCGCATCATGCCGACGATCAATTAGAGACGATATTGCTCGCAATCACGCGTGGTGCTGGCCCTAATGGGCTTGCAGGCATGTGCGACATGCGTGAACTTTGCAATGGCGTTCAGCTTGCGAGGCCGTTGTTACAGACAACGCGTGCGGAACTGACCGATTTGTGCGACCAATTGGACTTGCCGTATTGCGACGATCCGAGCAATACAAATGTTGAGACCCTTCGTGGGCGGTTGCGGCGTGATGTGATGAGCGTGCTTGAGTCAATGCGGCCAGGTGTCGCACGGCGGGCGGCTGCAATGGCGCCCGTGCAAAGGGCAGCGTCGGGTGCATTTATGGCAATGCTTCCCGTGGCTGTTGATAGTGCGTGGGATCGCTCGAGATTGGCGCAGTTGCCCCATGCCATTCGGCTTGCGGCATTACACAACGAGGCATCAAAGCTTGTTGCGGTTGATGGGCTATCAACGTCGACGGTCTCTGAGGCCGCCGAGGCAATCGCTGATGCACGCCAGCACAATCGAGTATTTCAAGTTGGCGGTGGATTGCAGGTCGTTGTTGACGCTGCCAGTGTTCAGTTGCAGACCGTCTGATTCATGCTCGAAACGTGTTGGCAGATCCCGGCGTGGAGTTTTGATCTTCACCCAATCGTCTCGCGCCCGTGCATGTATGGGCGCAAGGCTTCGGGGAGGCGAATGGAACCATTCGCTTGTTGGTGCATTTCCAAAATCGGAATCAAAATTCGTGGACTTGCCACCACGGTGTTATTGAGTGACCAGCAGAAGCGTGTCTTGCCATCATCATCGCGGTATCGCAGGTTTAGTCTTCGACACTGAAAGTCATGGAGGCGGGACGCTGAGTGGGTTTCGCCCCAGTCACCCAAGGGTAGGTCTGCATCGTCGGTGTCGCCGCGCGATGGCATCCAGCATTCAATGTCAATCATGTCGGCGTTCTTGGAGCCTAGATCGCCCGTGCAGCATTGCAGTAAGCGGTAGGGCAGTTCGAGTCGTTGTAGAAGGGTCTCGACAATGTCGATCATCGCCCAGTGGTGGCTCCGTTCGGTTGCTTCGTCGGCCACATCGATCACAACCTGCTCTACCTTGTCGAATTGGTGAATGCGGTAGAGCCCGGCAGTATCGCGTCCCGCGGCGCCCGCTTCACGTCGAAAGCACGTCGACATCGTGGCGAGTTTCATTGGCAGTTGTGAGCGATCGACAATTTCATCAGCATGCAGCCCCATAAGGCCCACTTCGCCCGTGCCGGTGAGGTAGAGGTCGTGTCCGGCACCACGGTTGGACTCGTTGACTTGATACGCCTGCTCCATGCCGTCGGGGAAGAACCCTGTGCCGACCATGCACGACTCTCGCACAATGACGGGCACGCTCATCGGGGTGAAGCCGTGCTCTTGCGTGATCAAGTCGAGGCCCATGCGGAGCACCGCTTGGTGCAGCAGTAGGCCATCGCCTTTCATTGCGTAGTGCCGTGTGCCGGCAACTTTTACGCCGCGTGCGAAGTCGACAAGGTCGTGTTTGTCAATGAGTTCGAGGTGTGTTCGAGGCTTGAAGCCGCGATTGGCTTCATACGACTGTTCCTGGTTCCAGCCATCGGGGTGCCACTGTCGAATTTCGACATTGTCTGCAGCGCTGTCGCCATGGGGCACGTTTTCATCGGGCGGCAGTGGCACATGCAAGAGCAACTCGTTGAGTGGTTCACTGAGTTGCGCAACCATCGCTTCAGCGGCTTGCACTTTGGCTTTGAGCGCCGTGGGCTTCGCTTCGAGTTCAGCGATGGCCGCTTCAAGTGTTGTCCGGGCGTCGCCTTGGGCACTTTTGAGTTCGCCGCGTTTGCGGCCGATCTCTGGGCCAATTGATTTGCTAATGGTCTTTTGTTCCGCGCGTGCTTCTTCAGCGTCGCGCAGGGCCGCTCGTCTGGCCGTATCGAGTTCGATGATGCGGTCGATGTCGACGTCGATGTGCTTGTGTTGTGCACCACGGGCGAATCGTTCGGGGTCATCGCGCAGGGCCTTGAGGTCGATCATGCTGAGGATTCTAGTTCGAGAGGCCTTCGTCTCGCAGCCGTGGTGGAATAGCCCACCGCATGCGGTCCTGCAGAATGCGCCACCACGGCTCATCGGGCCGCTGGACGAATAAGGCGTCATGTGCGTGGCGGCCGATCGAAATTCGATCTCCTTCGTGTAGTTGATGGCGAACTTGTCCATCGAGGACCATCGCTGTGCCGCTATTGCACCGACACACCAGAATTTGCAGCCCCGCTTCGATCGGGGCCACAATCGGTCGGAATGCCAATGACTGAGGCGCTATGGGCGTAAGCACCAAGGCCGCGGTTTCGGGGGCAAGAATTGGGCCACCGGCGGACAGGCTGTGCCCAGTCGATCCTGTTGCGCTTGCCACGACGAGTCCATCACCACGCAAGACCGGGCCCTCTACACCTTCAATCGTCAAAGCAAGTTCCAACATCCTCCATGGCTCACCTGCATGTAAGACTGCGTCGTTGACTGCCTTGTCAACGAGTGAGGATCCATCGGCTCGATCTAACGTAATGGACAACACCGATTGAGAGCGACAGGGCGGTTTGCACACCACCACAGCATCTGCGTGGTTCGCCAAACTCGTCGCGTCGAAGGGTGCCAGAAAGCCAAGGCGTCCACAATTGACACCCAAGATGGGAATTGATTCATCCACGAGATCGCGGGCTGCCCCAATGACGGTGCCGTCGCCACCGATTGAAATGGCCAAATCACACGCTTGCTCGCGGGCACCGTTTGCGATGGTTGCTCGGCCATTGAGCACGGCCTCCACTTGGACCAAGGTCGCAGCGGCCAGCTCGCGGTCTAGGGCGGTGATCAATCGGATGGTGGGCAACTCGCTCATGTGCTCACGCTACCGCGCCGGACGTCAGTTTCAGGAAGACAGTTTCAAGATCCGGCTCTAGAGGCTGCACACGCTCTACGCGATACCCCGCAGTCACCAAACGGCTGACCAACTCCGATGGTTCCATTGCCCCGGACTCATGTAGCGTCACGATGAGCGTTTCGGTCCCATGTCCACGCTTTAATTGCACGCGAGAGACACCATGGACATCCGAAAGCGACTTGCCAGCTTCAGCGGCGCGGTCGGTCACGACGACTTCAACCTGGCGGCCGGAACCAACTTTCGCCATGGCTTCAGGGATCGTTCCAGCGAAAATCAACGATCCTTGCTCAAGGATGCCTACCGAATCGCACAGCGTTGACAACTCGTGCAGTACGTGCGATGAAATCAGGATCGTCTTGCCCATGCTGTGCAATTCTGACAAGAGTGAGCTAATGTCGACGCGAGCGCGTGGATCTAGCCCCGATGCAGGCTCATCAAGCAACAGGACTTTCGGGTCGTGTAACAAGACGCGTGCAATCGACAGACGCTGGGTCATGCCCCGGCTGAGCCCGGCAACGGGGCGATGTACTGCCTCGATGAGGTCAGTGAGGTCAAGCACATCGCCGACAGCCTTTACACGTCGCGACCCATGAATGTCATAGCACGCGGCAAAAAACTCCAAGTACTCAGAGACGAGCATGTCGTCGTAGCGACCAATGATGTCGGGCACGTAGCCAATCAGAGGACGAATCGACGCATTCTGCCAGCCGATAGTGCAGCCGGCGATGCGAGCCTCACCCCATGTTGGCTTTAACAAGGTGGCCAGGACGCGAATGGTTGTTGTCTTGCCAGCGCCGTTGGGGCCCAAAAAACCAAAGCACGATCCCTCGGCAATGGAGAGGTTCAGGTCATCGAGTGCGACGACCTCGCCGTAGTGCTTCGTCAGGTTGACTGTTTCAATCATCGCCATTACGTGGGCTCATCACTAGTATCGCTGACATTGCCAAGGGGAAGTATCCATCGGACTAAAATCAAACCGTTCTGTTCGTCTGCGACTTCCCCATTGATGTGGAGCGGTACTGGTAGATCGCTTGAGTCGATCCATCCCAGCACAATCAGCGCTGGTGATGCGAGCCAGGGGCCCAGATCCAAGTTCGCGCCGAATGCTCTCTTTGGCAGCGCCCACTTGGGCATCAGCTCACGCTCTCGCCGGGCGATGGGCTTCTCAATGCCCACCGGTGGCGCTGGGATTGCCCACGGGGGGGGCGTGGCCAGCGACCAGAGGCTTAACAATTCCATGGCGTGTCGAGCCTGTGCATCGCTCAGCATCAGCAGGCCCATTGATGTGCTGAAGGCAAGTTGCCGCTCGTGAAGCGTCCTGGCCAAGTCCGACGCTGGCGATGGCTCAATGAGGGACAGGTCAATTTGCTCGCCGGGCAACAATTCACCGTTAACAGGACTCCACCATTGACCACGCACCAGCGGCATACCGGCCCTCGTGGGGTCGATCCACTCGCCGCCGGCGCCCACGTTGGTGGCAGGTCCTTGGATCCAGATGATGGACATATCTCGGACCGGAACATCTAAGCGGTTCTCAAGGACGCCGTGCAACGCATCATCTTGGATGCCAATTGGTGCATTGGGTGAACTTGCGAACAAACGACCCCAGCGTTCCGGGTTGACCACGCCTCGCCATTGCAAGTGCAGTCGGGTCGTCGCATCGCGGGCAGCCGTCACAAATTCGCCATCCTCAGTTGCACTGGGCAAGCGTCGAACATCGCCAAATGTGATGGATGCGGCAGAGGCAGGCTGCCAGGTTCGCATTAAGGCTGTGTGCGATAGTTCGTTGCTGTCAACTGCAGTTGGGGCCAAGATCAGTCGATTTCCAGCGCCGGGCAACTGTAGATCCATCCATGATTGCACCCGGTGTTCGAGAGATCCTGAGACGTGATCGAGCACGGTCATGTGTTTGACATGCACATTCGAGGGCATGACGATCGAGCCCACGATCCAAGCCACGACTGCGAAGGCTGCAGCGCACATGCCAAGTGCAGGCCACAGCATGGCTCGCCCTCGGAACACACGCCATAACAATGGCCCAGCCACGATGAAGTAGATCCCCGCTAACCCTCCCGCAAGCAGCAATCGTCCTGACACTGTGGTTGTGCGATTCAACCAGTGGGCCGGCAGGCTATCTGTCAACGTGGTGGTTATGGTCATCGGACGACCTCGAAGGCGTTCCTCGTTGGCCGCCGCCTCCAATTGAGAAATGACTGGAAGGTCCCGTCGAGCCAGCACGGCGCCCCACAGAGACGCCATGTTCGGCCTCACTAGTCCACCCTCGCGGTTACGTAAGGCAGCCAATGCTCTGCGAGATGGATCGATCGCAACGGCGGTGACATGTCCGAATCCGAGCGCTCGACGAGTAATGACCGGCACATCAGACTCGTCTGTACGGATCGTTTTCCATGGTTCAGTGTCGACAAGGTTTGGCAGGTCCAACGTACGCCCAGTAACACCGCCATCGAAGAAGGCCCCGAGAGTCGTTCCAGAGACGGAGCGAGGCTGCGGCGTTTCTTCAAGACCAACTTCCACACTGAGGTCACCACTTCCCTCACCCCACGGTGCACCCATGGCTGGCGGAAACAGCACGAGATGACCTCCGTTGCGTACCCAGCTGAGCACGGCGGCGGCTGTTTCTGGGGAGGGGGCACCACCATCACTCCAGATCATCGTGTTGATGCCATGAAAAGCGGCCAAGGCATGCGGAAGATCTTGGGCCACGATCGTTGCGCTCGTCATTGGTGTCGTCGTGACAGCATCGAGCGTATCTGGCGTGAGCAACTCAAATCCGCCACGATCTGTGCCCACGATCACAGTGATTGTGTCGCCCGGGGGCACTGGGGATGCCAGTGACGCAGCGGTTCGCGGCGTCGACGTCATTAGCACTCTTCCATTGCCATCGAGCAATGTCGCGGTCATGGGTGTAGTAGGCGTTGGCGGAGAGACCATCATCCACCGAGACACTGTTGTCTCGGGCAAAATTGGCACGGTCTTGCGGCGGCGAACAACATCGCCATCTGCACCGATGTATTCGATTTCGATGGCTCCGGCTGCTGCGGGCAAAGAGCCAAAGTCGACCTGGACCTCAACAGGTACGACACCAGTTGAAATGAGCCCGGCAACGCCCGCATCCTGAAACGTAATGGACTCGGCGGCTGACGTAGTCAAGACGAAAGAGCCGAGTGCTATCCCAAAGATGCCACCGATCAGTGCTTTCACGTGGCGGTCGCGCCAACGTGCGCAAGCGCCTCCGCAATGGCTGCATGGGAGCGAATGCCCTTGTGTAGGCATATCAAGTCAAACTTTTCATTAGGCGAATGGACGCGATCATCGTCAAGTCCAAAGCCAACGAGCAGTGACTGCGCGCCCAAAATGGATTGGAATGATCCAACGACCGGAATTGAGCCTCCGCACCCACATAGCACCGTGTCGTTGTCGAACTCAGTTCCCAGTGCATCAACGGCCCCTCGCAACCATGGCGAGTCCGTCTCCACTTCGATAGCTGGATTGCAGCCATGCCCTTGAATGGCCCATGTGCATCCTGGGGGAGTGCGTGTTTCAAAGTGCGCAATGAGAGCCGCTTCGATGCATTGGGGGTCTTGCCCGGGCACTAGGCGACAACTGACCTTGGCGCGACCTTCCGCGGCGATAACTGTCTTTGCGCCTTCGCCCGTATAGCCACCGCAGATGCCGTTGATGTCCAGCGTGGGCCGCGACCAAATGCGTTCGAGTACCGTTCGGTTGGCTTCTCCTGTGGACTGCTGCAGCCCTGCGCTGTCGAGAAAAGCCGCTTCATCAAAGTCCAGTGTTGCCCATTGCTTGGCCGAGGCGGGGTCGCGGACGCCATCGTAGAACCCCTCAACGGTGATGCGACCGTCATTGTCGTGCAGGCCGCCGAGGATGCGCGTCAACTCGTTGAGTGGATTGACTACCGCGCCGCCGTACATCCCCGAGTGCAAGTCGTGACTGGGGCCACTGAGTTTGACGTCCAAGTACACCAGCCCGCGGAGCATGGTTGTGATTGCTGGCGTTTGGCGATTCCACATGCCTGTGTCTGACACAATGCACACGTCAGGGCGCAGCATGTCGCAGTGCTCTTGAAGAAACGGGTCTAGGCTCGGGCTGCCAGACTCTTCTTCGCCTTCAAGCAACACCGTGATTCGAAGTGGCATGCCGCCGCCGACTTCGTGCCAGGCACGCATTGCCTCGACGAACATCATGAGCTGCCCCTTGTCGTCGGCAGCGCCACGGCAGACGATGCGACGCTCGTCGCCTTCGCCAGCGATGGTCGGTTCGAAAGGCGCGGTGTCCCAAAGTTCAATCGGGTCGGCGGGTTGGACGTCGTAGTGGCCGTAGTACAGCACGTGATGTCCATCTGGATTGCCGCCGGTTGCAACCACCATTGGGTGGCCGGGGGTCGTGTGCACGGTCGCATCGAGGCCCGCCTGCCGGAGCAGATCCGCGGTCAATTCGGCGCACGCTTGCACATCACCCGCATGGGCGGGGTCGGTGCTGACGCTGGGCACGCGAAGTAGAGTCTTGAGGCGTTCCAGCGAGGCATCGAAGGAGGCGTCGATGTGGTCAAGCACGCGATCGAGGGTGGTGGACATCGCTACAGGGTAGTGGGCGGGGAAAAAGCAGGGCTGACGGTTTCTCCAAGGCGGTTGAAACTCGACTGTTTGGCGAGAATGCTCGATGGCCTCCACACATTGCAGCGTATGCCGCATAAGCGAGTTGGGAGCACCTTGCTATGTCAAACATGCCCTTTGCCCTTCGTTCAGCCACACTCGCAGCCACACTCGCAGCCACGCTGTCGGCGACCTCTGTCGCAGTTGCGGTTGAGCCCGTCGAGTTGGCGCACAGCGACCCGCATGACTGGCAGCAGTATGGGTACGACGTGGCGGTGTCGGGCGACTACGCAGTGGTGGGTGCCCCGTACCACGACGGCCTCGGCGAGAAGGCCGGTGAGGCCTATGTCTGGAAGCTCGATGGCTCGAGTTGGACCCTGTTGCAGACGCTCGCCAGCGAGGCGGTGCACACCCCGGAGGAATACGACTATTTCGGCACCAGTGTGGCCATCGACGGCGACGTCATTGCTGTCTGGCATGTCGAGGGTGGTCCCGAAGAACATTCGCCCGGATTGGTTGAGACGTTTCGATTCAATTCTGAGACCGAGTTGTTCGCCAGCAGCGGCGTGCTAGAAGGGTCGTACGACACAAGCGGTGCCTTTGATGACATGGTCGATGACTTCGGGTATTCGATGGCGATCGACGGCAACACGCTTGCTGTCGGTGGTGGCTACTTCAGTTGGACCCATAACGCCTGGTGCGGGCAGATCTGGATCTTCACGTTGGACGGGGCCTCTTGGAGCGAGGCGCAGCGGTTCGTCAATGCATCACCAACGGCCTTCGACGGATTCGGTGGCTCGGTCGACTTGGACGGGGATCTGCTGGTGGCCGGTGCGGCGGATCGAACAACACCGGGCGATGGAGCGGGGGTTGCCTTCATCTTCGAGCGGTACGCCGGCGTGTTTTCGCAGACCGACGTGCTGCTCGATCCCGACGGCAGTTGGACGGACCAGTTCGGCATTGCCGTCGCCGTATCGGGCACGGTGATCGCAGTCGGCGATCCAAAGGAGAACGACGAGGGCAGCCACGAAGGCGGCGCGGTGTGCGTGTATGAGCAAGTCGACGGCATCTGGACGTTGTGCACCACGCTGCAGGACTGTCGAGGCGTCGGCGGGAACCTCGGCTCAAGCGTGGCGCTCCACGGCAACGTACTAGTGGCCGGTGCACCGGGGTACACCGACGACTATTCAGCGGACGGTGCGGTGATGACGTTTGAACGCCAGAGTGCCACAAACTGGCCGCAGACGGCGCACCTCGAGAGTACCAATCCAACATCCGGTGCGTATTTGGGTGCAAGCGTCGCCGTCGATGGCGACGTGTTGATTGCCGGGGAGCCAGGGCACGTGCAGGGCAACGGCGACGATTCGGGCAATGTGTTGGCATGGCACGCCAGTTGGGTGCAGGATGCCGACTTGAACCTCGTCCCAGACTGGCAACAACTCGCCGAGGGTGACAGCCACGACTGGGATGGCAACTGCATTCCTGATGAGGCAGACTGCCTTGGGGACATCACCAGCGTGTCATGGCAGACGCCCGATGGCGTGGTTGACGTGCGCGATCTGACCTACCTCATCGACCACTTCGGTCAGGCGGGCAGTGGCTCGGCTGGGGCGGCGGATCTCGATGAAGACGATCGGGTGACCATGAACGACTTGATCTGGATGCTGCTCACGTGGGGCGAATGCCCATAGAGTCGAGCGTCGATTCAGAAGCCGTGCCAAGGAAGGCACTGTGGCTCGTAGACATCTTCTGCCTCTTGCGCACAGTGCACGATGCCATCTTCGATGGCAATGACGATTGGCGGAGTCATTAACCAATCGACACCCACAGGCAACTTCAGCACTGCGCCGCAATCGATGCACGGGTTTTCTAAGTGCCCGTCTTCTTCGAAGCCATCAATGGTCTCGGGAATCGCTACGAGGGTCGTGGGTGCGGGCAGATCAAAGTCAAAGTGGGTCAGCAACAATTCAAAGCAGTGCTCGCACGTATGACTGAAGTAAATCAGGTATCGGCGGCCTTCTTTGAGATCGGCAGGTAGCCCGGCGGTCCATTGCACAAGATCGATGCTGTCAATGGGCTGGCCGATCCAGCTTTCCACTGGTGGCTGGTAGTACGCGGGCAAACTCATTTGTGGCGTGTTGCCATTTGGCTGCGTCTGGGCGGATGCATCATCAGAGGCATGTTCTGTTGCCACCGCATCGCCACTGTGTACTGGCACAGTGATCGCATCTGAGGGCATACGCATGAAACTCACTGCGCCAATCGCAATGGCAACAAGACTTGCCAACGCCCAGCCAGCGCGTGCGTCAGGCTCAAGTATGCGGCGCACGGGCAGGGCGCACACGCCCACAAGGAGCAACCCATCGATGCTCAGCATGACCCATGGTGGTGGTGAGATGCTCGCGAGACAGCCGCATTGTGTCACATTTCCGTTGATCATTTCCCAGATCAGTACGAGGCAGAAACTGCCAAGCATGAATATGGCAGTGGGGCGGGCAACTTTTGGCACAAACACCATCAGTGCAACGGCGGCGAACTCAATTGTGATGAATACTGCAAGGGCGATGTGTAAATCGACACCTGCATTGTCAATGGCTTTGCGCAGATACTCAGGAAGGAGCCGTGGCGACTGCTCGATGAGCTTCGCTGAGGCGCCCATCAAGACCCATAAGGGCACGATGAACCGAGCCAAAAGCAATCCTGCAGTTGCAGCTTTGCCTTGTGCAGCGAGTGTTCGAGGGTCGATCTGGTTGTCGGACATTTGGAGAGGCTCGTTCTGCGGTCAGTTGGTGTATGCGGCGTCGATCAACTCACACAAGAGATGCAGCACGAGGTGATGCCCTTCCTGAATGGTCGCCGAGTCTTCAAATGGAACGACCAAAGACTGCTCACATTGCCTCGCAGCGGCACCACCGTCGCGGCCAAGCAGGCCAATAGTGCGAATGCTCATCGACGCCGCCGTATCAAGGGCCTGAAGAATGTTGGGACTGTTTCCAGATGTTGAGAGTACGACTAACGCGTCGCCACTTCGGCCAAGGCCTTCCAGCGAACGGCTGAAGACAGCTTCATATCCAAAGTCATTGGCAATGCAAGTCAGTGCCGAGGGGTCTGCGTGCAGACAGGCGGATGCCAAAGGTCGTCTAGTCTCGCGATACCGACCGAGCAATTCTTCTGCCAGGTGCATGGCATGTGTTGCAGAGCCGCCGTTGCCTGCGGTCCAAATGGTCCCGCCAGACGCCAAGACCTTGAGCAGTGATGTGCCCATTGCAGCAACCGCCTCTACATTGGCTTCGAGCCAACTCACGACTTCGCCTGCAGCGTGCAGTTGTCGTCGCATGGCCTCAATAGAACGATCGGTGTGGATGGTCATGGCACTAGTATCGCAGCGCGGCGGGCATGAGCGGCGCTGTGCACTGCTTCAACAGCCTCAATTGCCTGATCTACGTCATCCATGGTGGTGGAGTACCCAAGACTGAGCCGTGTGGCACCGCCAGAATTGAGCGTTCCGAAGGTTTGATGGGCCAAGGGGGCGCAGTGGAGACCAGCTCGTGAGAGCACACCGTGGTCACCCTCCAGTTCCGCAGCGAATTGTGTCGGCGATACCCCCGGGCTAGTGACCGAGAACACCCCGCACCGTGACTCCATGGTCTGTGGGCCAAGGATACGCAGGCCGTCGATACACAGCAGCCCATCGAGTAGACGGGCACCCAGCGCCGCTTCATGCGTCTGAATATCCTCAATAGTCCGTGTTTCAATGTACGTCAGGGCCGCGCTGAGGCCCGCCAGGCCAACAGTGTTGTGTGACCCTGCTTCGTATCGATCCGGAAGCGTCTTGGGGTGTACATCATTTTCACTCTGTGAACCCGTGCCGCCCGTGCGAAGTGGATCGACGAGTGTTTCCATGCCAGGGCCCAACCACAGCGCACCAGTGCCCAGTGGCCCGAGCAACCCCTTGTGCCCAGGCACCGCGAGCAGGTCAATGCCCATGCTCGCAGGCGACAGAGGTATGTGCCCAGCGCTTTGCGCTGCGTCGACGAGCAGTGGAACACCCGCAGATCGACATCGGTGGGCTATGGCCTTCACATCTTGCAGCGTGCCCGAAACATTCGAGCCGTGTACGACGCACACAAGTTTTGTGGCAGGCGTAATGGCCTTGGCAATGTCGTCCGCGGCGACGAGGCCCGTGTCGCTTGCTGCAGCAACGTGTGTTGCAGAGACACCATCTGCGGCAAGGTCGTTGAGCGGGCGGAGCACTGAATTGTGGTCCATCGCTGTGGTAACCATGTGCACCGGTGTGCTGCGGCGACGCCAGTGTCGTGCAATGCCGTAGATCGCCAGCGAGAGTGCATCTGTACAATTCAGCGTAAAGACAATGCGGCTTGCATCTGGTTCATGCATGAGGCTCGCGAGGCTCGAGCGGGCAGCATCGAGAAAACGCCTAGCCTGTGCAGATTCGGCATAGGCCCCACGTCCTGGGCTGGCCCCGACATCGAAACTGAATTGGGCCATGGCCTTCGCAACCCTTGGAGGTTTGGGAAAGCTAGTCGCCGCGTTGTCGAGGTAGACCCGCTTAGTGGTCATGTCACAAGTATAGTCGGGCGGGGGGTTGCATCGGGCCTGCTACACTCTCGTACCCGCCGAATGGGGTGAGCCTGAGCCCAAGTGCGATTTTGGGCGATGCCAATGGATGTACCGGAGACTGCGCATGCGATACTTGCTTCTGACTTTCATGACAGCCATTGGTGGGTCGGTCATGGCAGGTCCCGCCGAGGATCTGCAGCAACGACTGAACGACCTGTCTGAGATCAAAGGCGATGACGGCATTGAGTCGTGGCGTGAACTCGGGGCAGCGGCCTTGGCCTTGCCTGCAGTGCCAGATGCAATTGTTGAGTTGTCTGCCAGCGACGTTCGTCCAGGGATCGATGGCTGGGCCGATGCCATGGCCTGGGCGAAAGCCAACCCCGATGTCGAAGCTGCGGTGAAGCTTGGGGCAGAGCGACGATTTATTGGCCTGC
Source organism: Phycisphaerales bacterium (assembly GCA_014238965.1). Classification (GTDB taxonomy): domain Bacteria; phylum Planctomycetota; class Phycisphaerae; order Phycisphaerales; family SM1A02; genus JABAAC01. Next base: position 13,273 of record JABAAC010000207.1, read on the forward strand.
CTTATGGCAGTGACGCGGTCCCTGAGAACTTCCGGTTAGGCGGCTTTGATATTGTGCTGCCCGACTTGAAAGACAGTATCTCTCCCTCGTTCAATTGGCTCTCGCATTTGGAACGAATCGCAATTTGGTCGAAAGTGGAAGCGTGGCGCCGGTTCGAAAATGGCCAAGCCGATGCGGGCATTGATTTGATGGTTCAAGACATCGGCATGTTGCGCAAGGCTGCCGATCGTGGATTCCTAGAAGAAAAACATACGGCCATTCGGTTAATGCTCGATGCCGTCCAGAGCCTACGAGAGATGCTGTATCTGCATCTTGACGAAGTGTCTGCAGATCGGCTGCGTAAGATTGGTCGGGGCGAGTTGGACAGAATTCGTGTGGATCGCGATCGATTGTTGCTGCCGGAGCTCGATCGATTTGTGCATCAAGCGATTGTTGATGAGTCGTTTGACCATCGCACAGGCAAGGTGGACGAAGAGGCGTTTCGGCGTCGATTCACTCGCATGCAGGGCGAAAAGGCTCCCGTGGGCTATGCCAGCATCGACAGTCGTTGGCGCAATCTTGCGGAGTATCAGGCAAGTCTGGAAGCATCTCGTGAACAACTGAACAACCTGTATGACGATTGGTGGCGTCGATGGCGTGTCCGCAGCGGCACTGATTTAGCAATGATGATTTTGGCAGAGCCACCCTATGCAGAACGCCTGAACTCGGTGCGGTACGCGGGCATTTTGTCCACCTTGGGTAATATGGATGACCTGTTTGCTGATCGTGATCGTTTGGTTGCTGAACTCGATGCCACAAGTGTTGCCGCGGGCATTGCAGCCTATCGGCGGCTCCGCGGGAATTACCCCCGATTCACACGCATGGCCTACGGCATTGATATCGCTCGGCATAAGGACTTCGATCGGTTCAGTTCGGACAAGCTGCCCTTTGTGTACTTTTTGCCGGATGAAGATTGGACGCTGAACGTTGGCACTGGTCAGGTCGTGATTCCCGCAGGTACTGGTGTCTTGTACAGCCGGGGTCGAGATGGAATCGATCATCAGGGTTTCCGGCATTCGATTGACGGCTATGACGGCGATCTGATCATTTGGCCGCCACCATCGGTCTTCAAATTTCAAGCGGCTGACGGCTCGTCTTGACGCGCTTGTCGAGAGTGAACGTAGGAGAGCAGAGCCATGTCCGTTGAGCAGGTTGTGATCATTGGCAGTGGCCCTGCGGGCTGGACGGCGGCCATTTATGCCGCGCGGGCGAATCTTGAGCCGTTGTGTTTGATTGGTGTACCGCGAACAAACCCAGCACCGGTGTTGCCCGGTGGCCAATTGATGCTCACAACGGACGTTGAGAATTACCCTGGCTTTCCAGAAGGCATATCTGGTCCAGACATGATGCAGCATTTTCAATCGCAGGCTGAGCGATTCGGCACGCGTATCAAAGGCGTCGATGTAGTCAAGTGCGACTTCTCGTCACGTCCGTTTCAATTGACATGCAGTGACGGGGAAACGATTGAGGCGGCATCGGTCATCATCGCAACAGGGGCAACGGCTAATTGGGTTGGGTTGGACAATGAGCTTCGGTTGGCCACCAGTGGTGGAGGCGTGAGTGCTTGTGCCGTGTGCGACGGTGCGCTTCCCTTGTTCCGCGACAAGCCACTGGCGGTCATCGGCGGTGGGGACAGTGCCATGGAAGAGGCGTCATACCTGACCAAGTTTGCATCAATCGTGCACGTCATTCATCGACGCGACAGCTTCCGTGCATCGAAGGTGATGCAAACGCGAGTGCTTGAAGCCGACAACACCACGGTGCATTGGAATAAGCAACTCGTTGATGTCCTTGGCGAAGACCTTATCTCCGGCATCGAGCTAGAAGACACCGTGACGGGCGATCGCTCAACGCTTGAAGTTAGCGGCCTCTTTGTGGCTATCGGGCACACCCCTGCAACAGCATTTCTTGATGGCTCGGGCGTGGAACTCGATGCTGCGGGATACGTGTTGCTGCAGGGGGAATCCAGCCACACCAATATCGAGGGCGTCTATGCCGCAGGTGATGTCGCTGATGCGACGTACCGCCAGGCCGTTTCGGCGGCGGGCATGGGTTGCAAGGCGGCACTGGACGCCGAGCGTTGGCTTGCAGAGCACGCCTGAGTCGGACCTTGCACTCCAACGTGGATGTCCTCTGTGTCATGACAGCGGCCTTGCGTGGTGCAACTGATGACGTTGCTTGATCGGCAACTGCGGTGCGATTGTGGGAAACACTGCGTCAGCATTGTGAGCCAAGAGCAACGCTCAGATGAAGGCGTGATTCAATGACACAGCGGCATCCCTAGCATCACTCAATCCGGGGCAAGCCGAGTCATGATTTTGGCACCGACTGCGTCGCCCCAGACGTTCACTGTGGTGCGGCACATGTCCAGAATTCGATCAACGCCGAGAATGACACCGACCGACCAGATTGGCAAGTTCGTTTCTTCGCCGGGCAAACTTGCATTGACCGCAGCGATCACGATGACCATGGTCACGAGGCCTGCTGATGGAATGCCCGCAGCTCCAACAGCAGCAAGCGTTGCCGTGATCACCACAATAAACAGCTGCACAGCACTTAAGTCGATGCCAAACAACTGGAACAGAAATACGACAGCAACTGCTTCATAGAGTGCTGTGCCATCCATGTTGATGGTTGAACCAAGCGGCAAGACGAAATTAGTGGCTTTCTTCGAGCACCCGCCGGCGCTTTCTGCCGTTTCAATAGTCACCGGTAGTGTTGCGGATGACGAATCTGTCCCGAACGCCGTCAGAAGTGCTGGTTTCATCTGCCCCATGAAGCGGAATGGGTGGACATTGCCGCCGAGTAGTTTCAAAATGATCGGCAGCACAATGGCACCATGCAGGAGCAAGCCAACGATGACCACAGTCATGTAGCCACCAATTGGAGCAACGAGTTCCCCGAGCCCGATCTTGCCAACTGTCCAGGCAACAAGGAAGAACACACCGATGGGTGTCAGCCAGATGACCCAAGACACCAGCACCATAAGGGCTTCGAATCCTGCATCAAAAAACTCCCTTGCTACACGGGTGCGTTCACGTCCCACTGCAAGTGCTACGCCTAGGCCCAGCGCGAAGATGATGATGCCCAACGGGCGGCCGTTGGCCATTTCCGCGAACAAGTTCGACGGGATCAACTGATACAGGATTTTTGTCCAGGTGCCACCCATAGATTGGCCCGTGAGTTTTTTACTAAGCTCACTGTCAGCGGCAAAGGCAGCTTCGCCCGTTGCTTGCATGGCCGCCGCTGCTTCAGGCGAGAGGCTTGAGCCTGGCGCGACAATCGACACGAGGGCGGTACCAAGGAGGACTGCCAAAATCATGGTGCCGAAGTAGTAGCCCAGAGTTGCGAGGCCCAAACGTCCAAGTTGTCCCGGATCGCCAATGCGTGATACGCCTGCAACGACACTGAAAAGCACTAACGGAATGACGAGGAGTTTGAGTGGTCGAATCAACACGATGTCGCCAGCGATCTTGGTCCAGTGATCTGAACCAATGGGCGCCTCAGCATTGTGCAGCAGGAATTGGCCGACCAAGGCTCCGATCACCATGCCTGCAATGATGAGCACTGTCAGCCAATATCCGGGGCCGCCAGTTGTTTGTTGTCTTGACACGTTGCCAGTCTCCACGGTGCTTATATCAGCACCGTACAGGGATCAGCTATCGGCGGCGACTTCTTCATGAACCGTGATCTGCAACTCGTCGAGTTGCTCCTGATCAATGGGCCCTGGCGCCTCTGTCATGAGGTCTGCACCATTTTGCGTTTTTGGGAAGGCGATGACGTCGCGAATATTCTCAGTGTCTGTCAGATGCATGACCAGCCGATCCAGTCCAAGCGCAATCCCGCCGTGTGGAGGAGCGCCGTGTTTCAGAGCATCAAGCAGGAACCCAAACTTCTCGCGTGTTTCGGCTTCGGTCAGCCCAAGGACATTGAACACCCGTTGCTGTACAGCTGAATCGTGAATACGAATCGATCCACCGCCAATTTCGCTCCCGTTGAGGATCAAATCGTAACCCGCCGACAGGACACTGCCGGGGTCCGACTCTAAGCGTTCAAGGTCTTCGACTCTTGGCGCAGTGAATGGGTGGTGTTCGCTTACCCAGCGTTGCCGATCTTCGACCCAGCGGAACATCGGGAAGTCGACAACCCAGCATGCTCGCCATCCACCTTCGCGCAAGCTCATCAACGTCCCCGCACGCAATCGCACTTGGCCTAACGCCGAGACAGCTGTTTCCCATCGATCTGCAGCGAAGACAACCAAATCGCCATCTTCAAGTCCCATCGATTCAGCGAGGTCATCGGCAATGGGTGCAAGGAATTTGGCAATACCACCATCGGGACCATCGGTCGTCCAACGTGTCCAAGGCAGACCGCCTGCGCCATGCGTCTTAGCAGTTTCTTCAAGCAGGTCAATTTTTTTGCGAGTGAACAATGTGGCCGCGCCGGGAAGGCGAATGGCTCGCACCGTGCCATCGTCGTGCGTAAAGACGTTTGTGAAGACCTTGAATTCGGTTTGCTTAGCGAGATCAGAAATATCCTGCAGGTGTAGTTCAAAGCGAAGATCGGGCCGATCAACACCCCACGTATCCATCGCCTCCTGCCAGGGAATTTGCGGGATCTCACCGAGTTCGATCTCACGCAGGTCTTTGCAAATGCGGCGCAGATACGCCGTCATGATCTTGATGATCTCGTCTTGGTCTGTGAATGACAGCTCTAAGTCGATCTGTGTGAATTCTGCCTGTCGATCCGCACGTGGGTCTTCATCACGGAGGCACTTGCAAATCTGCATATACCGATCGCAGCCGGCCACCATCAAAATTTGCTTGAAGATCTGCGGGCTCTGTGGCAAGGCATACCAGCGGCCAGGGTAGATCCGCGACGGCACAACAAAGTCCCGTGCTCCTTCTGGTGTGCTTCGAATGAGCAGCGGTGTTTCAATTTCGAGAAAGCCAAACCGATGGAAAAAATCACGCGTGGCCTTGGATAGATCGTGTCGCATCTGCAACTTCGCCTGCATGCTCGGCCGTCTCAGGTCAATTTGGCGGTGCCGGAGCCGAACCTCTTCGGACATATCTGCAGCGTCGTGTTCATCGGGCAGAATCGGGAGGTCTTGCACACGATTGAATACTTCCAAGGATTGGCCCACGACCTCAATATGACCTGTTTCGATTCGTGGATTTTCGCGTCCGTCGCGTCGTCGCACCAAGCCTTCGATGCCAATGACGTCTTCGCGGCGAAGACTTCGGGCGACTTCCATGACGGAATCGTCCACGTCCTCTTGGTCAAAGACAATCTGTGTCAGCCCACCACGATCGCGGAGGTCAATGAACACCAGCCCTTTGCCTTGGTCTCGAACAGTGTTAACCCAGCCGGCGAGGCGGGCATTGTTGCCCTCATCAGTCGCTCGAAGGGCACCGCAATTGTGCGTTCGCTTGATCATGTAGTTGCTCTCACGTGCCTCAGAACGACGCAGTGTATCGGGCACGGTCCACGAGGGTACCATTGGCCAAATGGAGCCCACGCCCAAGCCACATGCCGACCCTCATGCATCCGGTGGGGCAGTCCTGTTTACGGCCTTTGAGCCAAGTGGTGACGCCTTGGCGGCACCGGTCATCGAAGCACTGGCCCAGCGGCGAGGGGACCTGAAGATGTATGCCTGGGGTGGGCCTCGAATGGAAGCGGCCGGTGCGACGCTTGTTGGCCGAACCGCCGATGACGGTGCAATGGGGCTTGGCGCGATCGCCCATGCACGGAAGGTACGCAAGACGATTCAGTCGATCGGTCGCTGGATCAAAGAGTGCCGCCTAGTGTTGCATGTGCCAGTTGATTCTCCGGCGGCGAACTTTCCCGTGTGTCGCCAATCTCGCCAGGCCGGCGCTCGTATCGTGCATTTGGCAGCCCCGCAATTGTGGGCATGGGGCGAAGGCCGCATCAAGAAGCTCCGCCGACTTACGGACCATCTGCTGTGCTTGCTTCCGTTTGAGCCGCAGTGGTTTGGTGAGCGAGGGGTCAAGGGCACGTTTGTTGGGCACCCCGCCGTGAATCGGGAACTCAATCCAGCTGCCTTGAAAGCGACAGCTGGTGCGCTCGCTCCGGGTGGCCCTCGCATCTTGCTGCTGCCTGGTTCTCGCAGTCAGGAGATCAAGCGCAATGTGCCATTGATGCTTCGAGTGTGGGACGGCGTCCGCCAGCGACATGGCAAAGCGGTTGCCATCATTGCAGCAGCGACTCCGGAGATTGCATCACATATTCGGAGCATGGACCTGCCATCGAATACGCGTGTCATGTCTGACCGTCTCGATGAGGGGATCGCCTGGTGCGACGTCGCATTGGCGTGCAGTGGCACCGTGACGTTGAACTTGCTTCGCCAGTGTTGTCCGATGGTCGGTGTGTGGAAGGCCTCAATGCTCTCGTGTCTTGGGGCGAAAGTCATGCTCAAGACCAAAGATCGGTTGCTCCCCAACATCATTGCAGGATCTCGCATTGTGCCCGAACGCGTGCCTTGGTCCGGTGGACCCGAGCCCTTGATCAAGGACATCCTGTATCTGCTTGAAGATTCTCGGCGACTTGAAGCGCAGCGATCAGCATTGCGTGCGACTCTTGCCAAGTTCAAGGGACCTCAGTTTGCGCCCGCATGCATTGACGCGATTGAAATGACGTTGGGGGCGGGCAAGGGTGTCTGAGACCCTTTCGTTCAATGCACGGGATACAGGGCTAGCCGACACACTGTGTTGCCAAGACGATCCAGCATCGGAATCCGGCGCATCCACGGGGCCCCGATAGGCAGCCCCTGTTGGAGGCATCGGTCTTGCCACACACCAAGATCGTGTTCAACAACCTCATCGCTTGCGGCGAACATCACGATCAGGAGTCCCGAGTGCCGAATGCCCTCATCAGCATCAAGTTTGGCAACGTCGCTCCGAACGGTAGACAGCAAGTCGGTTGACCACGATGCGTTTGCGCCAGTCTCCATAAACTGCGCAATCGTCTTGATCTCTAGCCAGTAGGCCGATTCGAGATCGACTGCATCAGGGTCATCAAAGAGCGTTTGGGCGGCATCTGGGTCGTGCAGTGGAAGCGCATTGGGCGTGAGTACCAGATCACATCGTTGGCCCTTGGCTTTATTGCGGCCGCCACGTGCTGCGGGGTATCGCACTTCGCGGTGCACACCAAAGCCAGCTGTTTGGATTGCTTTGGCCACATGTGGATGCAGGTCCACCTCATCCAGCCCATCAATACCAGTCACTGCTTGAGCGCGGGCGGTGTCCGCTTCAAGGCGGCCAAGCCCGCGGACAAGCGCATCTGCCAAGTCCGCGCCTGACCAGACATGCGCAGTGTGCTCAATCGTCAAGTTTGTCAACTCCGCTTCGATTGGATCTCGCCGTTATTCAGGCGCCGGAAGTAGCTGTGCCACGCCTTCATGGCGATGACGCCAAACAGCAACATGATGGGAATATTCACCCACAGCATGATGCCGGTGCCTAGGTCGGTCAGGTTGCCCAGTTCCTTCGTCGTCGTAACGATGCCCGTCGTCGAGACGACAATCAGGACGCAGTAGATGATTTTGTAAAACGGAACCGCCCAGGCCCCTAGCAGGTACACGATGCCTTGCTCACCGTAGTACGACCATGAAATCATGGTGCTGATGGCAAAGAGCCACGCTGCGATAAGCGTCATCCATGTGCCCCAGCCCGGCAGCGACCGATTGATGGCGTACGCTGTGAAGGTTGCGCCTACGTAGTCTTTGTAGATGCCACCTGACACCATGGAAGGCACGCCGTCGTTCATGGCCAAATCTCGCCACTGCGTCACATCGCTGTCTTTGTGATCGATGGCGTCCCAACGAATGTACGAAGAAGCACTGGTATCTTCGGGGATGACCACTGTGCCGGCGAATTTCACGCGGGTCGATGCGGTCTCTTCATTGGGTTGGGTACCACCATCAGCGATGACGAAGACGTTTGTATCGTTTCGCCAGCCACCACCACCAAGGTCGAGATTGCCCGCATCAACATCGCGTTTGGGCAGTGTTGTTCGACCCGCCACGTAGACCTTTCCATCATTTCGGAATTGGTTATCTGAGGTTTGGCTGCCACCTTGGATTTCAGTATCGCCTTGCGTGCGGAACACATGCGGATCACCAAAGACCCAAGTTGGAACCATCTTGTCATCTTCTTGCACCTCTATCAATCGCACTTGCGGTACTGGATCGAACATGGCATCAGCGCCAACGCCGTCACCACCGCGATCAAGGGCGCCAGTTGACAACATGACCAGCGCGGTCAAGGTGCACACGACAATGGTGTCGATAAATGGTTCGAGGCCTGCAACCGTTGCTTCACTGATGGGTTCTTTCGTTTGTGCCGCGGAGTGAGCGATGGGGGAGGAGCCTTGCCCCGCTTCGCTTGAGAACAATGCTCGCTTCATGCCCCACAAGAATGCCGTGCCAAAGGCGCCGCCTACAAAGGCGCCGCCAGCTTCAGATGGCGAGAAGGCAGAAGAGAAGATCGATCCGAACACACCGGGGATCTCGCCAATGTTCATGATGATCACGATCAATCCGGTGATGACGTACAAGATGCACATCACGGGCACGAGTACACCTGCAACCGAGCCGATGCGTTTGATGCCACCGAGAATGACCATCGCGACGACCACGGCCAGCACAATGCCGACGACCCATGAAGGCATGGCACCCGCTGTTGCCTCGGTAGTGATATCACCGACGTTCCATGCTTGGAACATATTGCCACCGGTCACAGCTGAGATCAGCAGCGTGATACAGAAGATGCCGCCGATGAACGTGCCCACACCCGCCATGCCATCAAGATTCCACTTCTTGAACGCTTCGCGGACGACAAACATCGGCCCACCATGCGGGTTATTCGGATCCGATGTGTCGCGGAACATCATGGACTGGGCAACTTCGGTGGACTTGAGCGCCATGCCTGCGATGCCAACCATCCACATCCAGAAGACGGCCCCTGGGCCGCCAACGGCAATGGCAATGGCGACGCCACCGATATTGCCGAGCCCTACCGTTGCAGACAGCGCCGCGGACAACGCCTGAAAGTGACTGATGGCGCCTGGATCATCTGGGTCGTCGTACTTGCCAGATGTGACGGCAATGCCATGCGTCAGTGCGCGGTATTGGCAGATGCCCGACCACAACGTGAAGAGCAGGCCCACGCCGAGCACTGTGTACAGCACCCAGTCGGCCCAGATGACACCATTGATGGACTCGATGAAGGTATTGAAGGCTTCCATGGGATTCTCCGTCGGTGGGTAGCGGTGCCGATTCGTCGTTGATGTCGGTCAGTGTGACAATTGGAAGTAGAGTTCGTTGACGTTCAGCACGCCGATCTTGTCGAGAAGCACGATGCTCACAAGTATGGGTGCGAGATATCGCACAAGCACGAGCCATGTCGTGGCCAGTGGCCCCGACAGGTCGGACAATTCCGCATTGCGGACTCGGGCGGGCATAATCCAACCAGCGTAGATGGCGATGAGTAGGCCACCTAGAGGCAACATCCAATTGCTCGAAAGCACATCCATCGTGTCGAAGAATGTCTGTCCGTAGCCCGGCAGCCAAGACGCCATTTTGAACCCCTCGGCGTTGGCAAAGGCAGTGATAATGCCAAAGCCGAAAATCACCCCGCCCATCGTCCACACCGATCGTGGCCGAGTCCAGCCCTTGGCATCGATCAAGTACGAGGCGACAACTTCCAGTAGCGAGATTGCGCTGGTCAGGGCGGCAAAGAACAGCAGCCCGAAGAAGATGATGCCGAGCATCATGCCCAATTCGCCCATCTCGACAAAGGCCAAGGGCATGCTCATAAAGACGAGCCCGGGGCCAGCACTTGGGTCTTGTCCGTACGAGAAGATGATGGGGAACATCATCAAGCATGCAAGTAGCGCAATGGCCGTGTCCAGGCCGGCGATAGCGACCGATTCTCCGACTAGGCCACCACTGCCGCTGCGTTGATACGACCCATACGTGAGCATCACGCCCATGCCCAGCGACAGTGTGAAGAAGGCATGGCCTAGCGCTTCAAGAATGCCGCTTGGTTGGAGCGCGGTGGGATCGGGGCTGAAGACGAACGACACCGCTTCCCCAAAGCCAGGTTGGAACATGCCGTAGACCACTAGAAAGAGAATGCACAGCAGGAGCAGCGGCATCAGGACTCGGCACGTTCGCTCAATGCCCTTACCCACGCCCGTGGCGACAACCATGATCGCGATGAACATGAAGATGGCAGCCCAGAAGGTGCTGGTCCATCCATCTTGAATCAGCCCGGTGAAGGCTTTGCCGACATCCTCACTAATAACACTTCGCCGCATGATTGCGGTTGCTTGGTTGATGACTTCATCTTCAGGCATGGCTTCAACGGTGGCAGTCACTGTTGAGCGGATGTCTGATGTTGTCGTTTCGAGTGTGCCGAGCTGTCCTTCAACCTTGCTTACGGCATCGGCAATCAAGGGGTCTGTCAGCATTCGAGCGCGTTGCTCGCTGGTCAATGTCCCTAAATTGGCGAATGCTGTCCAACTCTCCCATGTTGACGGGGCGAATTGTCGGCGCCATGCTTTTTGTGCCGCAGCAATATCGGCGCGGCCGAGATCTGTAACCAGCGACGCTCGCATGTCGCTGAGATCGGCATTGGCTCGGTAGACCAGCGATTTCGTTTCTGCTCGTTCAGCAATTGGGTTGGAGAATCCTGCTACGGACTTGAGGGTGTAGTCCATCGACCACCCCGCAACGACGATGTAGAACGAAGCGATGACGAATCCAGTTACAACGCCAAGCCAGCCCACGCCTGCCCACGGAGTGCCGGGCCCCTGCAATTTTCGAAATGCCTCAACTGGTTGAGCTTGCGCAGCTCGGCCAATCATGATCTCTGCGATCAAGATCGGCAATCCGACAAGCAAAATGCACACCAAGTAGATCAGGACGAACAGGCCGCCGCCGTTTTCGCCGGTGATGTACGGGAACTTCCAGATGTTCCCCAGCCCAACGGCAGATCCTGCTGCAGCAAGGATGAACCCGATGCGACCGCCCCAGTGGCCGCGTGATGCTCCGTTGTCATTGGCCATGCTGGGTTCCTCTCTAAGGGTGCTCGCCATGGGGCCCCCGGGGGGTAGCGGCCCATCAGCATCATAATGCGCTCATGACAACCTACGATGCCCCCTATGGAGGCACCCTTTCGTATTGACGCCACGCTGCAGCGAGTGTTTGACCGGGGGCACGCCTTCGCGCTGGGGCTTGCCGGCGGGGGAGCAAGGCCAAATGCTCATGGGTGGTGTCAGATAGAGCGGCCAGATGAGGCCGATGGTCCGCCGACGTTGACGTGGACCATTGTTGTTTCACATGAGGTTGTTCGTCCATTACTCATGGACCTGATGCGGTTACTGCCAGACATGGTCACGGGCATTATTGAACTGGGAAGCCGCGATGCCTTCCGCACCGTCGATGTGTTTCTGAGCCGGGTGCCGGTTCACTTAGATCGATTTCGTGGGGCGTGGGATCTTTTTGAGCCCATCTTGCTTGAAGATGCAACGCTTGCCGTTGGTGTGAACGGTGAGCACCCATTTGTCGAGATATTCCTCGATCAGGACAAGCAGGTGGTGGTCCACACCGAGGCCGAATTGGCTGGAGATATCGAACGCATCCTGCGACGGTTCAACGTGATGCGCCAGCCCGAGGAAGCACTGTTCGTGCCCGAGGCAGTACTCCAGGGCATTCGCACGCGGCCCGTACTGGTGCAACGGCATGGTTTGATCATGGATACGGATCAACTACTCATGGACCTGCGCGCCGCGTGGGACCTGGAACTCGATGTTGATCCAGATCGAAATCTCGATGGACAGGGCCGCAACATTGGTCGAACGTTGTGGAGCGGTGTCGTGTACATGGACCAAGAGGACGTCGCTGGTCGACGTGGAGCATGGGGGCACTTCTGGGGTGTCGCTGCAAGCCGCCGCGAGATGGAAGAATCAGTCATCGAGTTCATCGAGCACGATGACACGTGGGAGTTACTGGACATGATGAGTTTGGATCGTGCGGCATTTGACGACCGCCCTGAGGAGCTCAACGAGTTGCCGACCAGTTTGCCTGAGCGTGGTGTGCTGGTGTGGCGTGTGGAAGCCGCTGATACGAATTCGGATTGGGGGTCTGATGAGCGGTTCTGACCCGTGGTACGCCAAGGGGCTTCGCTTTCAGTGCACGCAATGCGGCAATTGCTGCACCGGGCCGCCTGGAGCGGTGTGGTTCACAGCTCCTGAGTGCCGCGCAATGGCAGCCGCATTGGGATTGGATGAGGCCACATTCAGGCGTCGTCACGCACGCAAAGTCGACGGTCGCTGGACACTTCGGGAGCATCTCACCGAGCATGGCTATGACTGTGTGTTTCTGGATCGAGAGAGCCGTCCAGGGCTTGCCGGGTGCCGGTTGTATGAATCAAGGCCCAGTCAGTGCCGAACATGGCCATTTTGGCCAGAGAATCTTGAGTCACAGGCATCATGGGATTCTGCGCGAACGCAGACGCCATGTCCGGGCATGGGGCAGGGGCAGCTGATTCCAGTTGAGTCCATTACGTCTCAACTTCGAGAATCCTCTGGTAGTTGATTGCGTCTACAATTGACGGCTCGGCGTGGCCGGATCGCGCACCATTGACCTATGAACCAGTTCGAAAGAAGGATGAACCCCACAATGCTTCGAGTGTCTCTTTCCGCTGCCACCATGCTCTGCGCTTGTGCATCCACCACGGCGCAGGACGACGCCGCTGCTGTAGCCCCGGCTAAGGAACGCATGCAGTTTGTTGAGATGAAGACCAGCAAGGGCGACATTCTGCTCATGCTCGACAGTGAAGCAGCGCCAATCACCGTTGCGAACTTCATGCAGTATGCCAACGATGGTGCATATGACGAGACCATCTTTCACCGAGTCATTTCGAGTTTCATGATTCAAGGTGGTGGATTCACCCCCGACATGAAGAAGAAGGGAACTCGACAAGGCATTTCCAACGAGTGGGGTAACGGGCTCAAGAACAGCCGCGGTGCCATCGCCATGGCGCGGCTCGGTGGCGATCCCAATTCTGCTACATCCCAGTTTTTCATTAACGTTAAGGACAATGCCAACCTCGACCAGCCTCAGCGTGATGGTGCTGCCTACGCTGTGTTTGGACGGGTCATCGACGGCATGGACGTGGTTGACGCCATTAAGGTCGTTCCCACTGGACAGTCCAACGGCATGGGAGATGTGCCAACGGAGCCGGTGATGATCAATTCCGTCCGGGCGATGACTCGGGCCGATGCCAGTACACGCACAGCGAGCCTTGAAGCCGCCGAAGATGGTTGGATTAGCTCATGTACGAACGACCTCCCCACACAACAAAAACTTCGCAAGCGGGCGGACGACGCCCTGGCCGCACGTGCGGCGCGTGAAGCTGAACAAAGAGCACAACAAGAGAAACTCGCAACCTTCAGGAGCAAGAGCGTGCAGGAACTGATCGATAACCCAACGGATTTGCCAGGCGATGCAATCGTCGGCGACGCGAACATGCAGCCTTCGGGGCTGGCCTGGTACGACCTTGTTGAAGGCGATGGCGCTTCGCCGGCATCACCATCCACGACGGTAACCGTGCATTACACCGGGTATCTCACCGATGGCACCAAGTTCGACAGTAGCGTTGACCGCGGTGAGCCTATCGACTTCACCCTTAACAGAGTCATCGCCGGCTGGACCGAAGGCGTGCAATCAATGAAGGTTGGCGGTAAACGCAAACTGCTGATTCCATCTGATTTGGGGTACGGCCCACGTGGCAAGGGTCCGATTCCGCCCAACGCCACACTGGTCTTCGACGTCGAGTTGATCGACGCTAAGAACCAGTGATCGAAGCAATAATTTGAAACTGGCAAACAAGCCCTGTGCGACACACAGGGCTTGTTGTCTTTCTAAGAATCCAAGTCATCCTGTCTGACTTTGGTGTTGCAGTGGATTCGATCGTCCGATACACATGGTGGGGGGCTAGAGACACATGAGGGGCACTTGGTGCCCGAGGCTAGATTGATGATTGCCACCACTTGCACGCTTGATGAACCGGTTCTTGTGCTGAACCGAGCATGGATGGCCAGCCGCGTGGTCTCCGTTCGGCGAGCGTTCATCTTGTTGTTTCGAAGCGTTGCCGAGGTTGTCGCCGTGAATGGTTCACGTTACGAGATCTTTGATGTGGACTCGTGGTTGGAAGTAGCCGCGTTGCAGCGACAGTACGAAGCAGGCGATCACGATTGGATTCAAACCGCTTCAAGCATGGTGGCAGCGCCGCGGATTATTCGATTGATCGGCTGTATACGACCGCCCAACACCATGGTGTCGCTCAATCGGCGGAATCTGTTTGCTCGCGATAGCAACACGTGTCAGTACTGCGGGAAGCGGTATCCGCTATCTGAGCTGAGCATTGACCATGTGGTGCCCCAGTCGCGAGGTGGTCGAAATACATGGACCAACCTCGTGTGCGCCTGTGTGGGCTGCAATTCCCGAAAGGGGTCACGAACGCCTCGGCAAGCAGGCTTGCAACTCATTCGAAAGCCCGTCAAGCCCCGTACGTGTCCAGACCGCTCGATTCGGCTGCATCGTCGCCAATACGAGGCATGGAAGGTCTTCCTGAATGAGGCGTATTGGAACGTCGAACTGCGAGACTGACCTCTCATTGGGGCGACACCATGCGGGTGCCGCGGTAGGCTGTCGGGATGATCACCCCCCTCACGCGTCGACGTTTCGGCCGCATCACGCTTGGTGCCGCGGCATTGGCTGGACTGCCTAGTTGCGAGACAACAGGCAAGCGCCGTCCTCTTGCACTGCCCTCGGGCGAGCCCATTCGACTTGGTGTTGTGGGTGTGCGAAGCCGCGGTATGCAACTGGCTAACAATTTTCAAAACATTGAGGGCTGCGAAGTGGTTGCCCTGTGCGACTGCGATGCAGGCGTGTTGGAGCAACAGTGCACACGGTTTGCCGAAAAGTACGGGCACCGTCCATCGGCTGAGCGTGATGTTCGGGTGTTTGTCGAGCGAGACGACTTGCATGCGATTGTCATTGCAACTCCAAATCATTGGCACGCGCTCATGACTATGTGGGCGGCAGAGGCAGGCAAAGACGTGTATGTCGAAAAGCCCGTGTGCCACGACTTGCGTGAGGGGCAAGCAATGGCCAAGGTTGGTCGGCAAACGGGTCGGATCATTGCAACAGGGACGCAGGCGAGATCATCTCGCGCGATCGCAGAAGCCATTGCATTTGTCAATGAAGGTTCAATTGGTGACATCGTGCTCGCGCGTGGTACGTGCTGGAAACCTCGCAAGTCAATTGGCCGAGTAGCAGGGCCTCAGTCGGTGCCTGAGCAGATTGATTACGATTTGTGGACCGGACCTGCGCCAATGAAGCCACTTGCACGTGGGAGCCTGCACTATGACTGGCATTGGGATTCGGATACCGGCAACGGCGACTTAGGTAACCAAGGCATTCATCAGATTGATGCATGTCGTTGGATGCTTGGCGAAGACTCGCTTGCCCGCGGCGCCATGAGTGTTGGTGGGCGGCTGGGCTACCTTGATGACGGCAACACGCCTAATTCACAGGTCATCGTGCTTGACTACCCAACAGCGCCGCTGATCTTTGAAGTGCGGGGATTGCCACGGGACAAGGCACAGCAAACAGACAAATGGGGTATGGATAGTCATCGTGGCAGCGGTATCACGGCATGCCTCGAGTGTGAAGGCGGCGAGTTGGTGGCGTATCACGGAGGCGGTTCCGCGAAGGTCTTCGACACAGACGGCAAACAAGTTCGTGAATTCAAGGGGACAAACAATCACTACGCCAATTTCGTCAAGGCCGTTCGGGAGGGCGACTCGACGATGCTGGCGTCTGATGTCGAGCATGGTCGTGTTTCGAGCACGCTGTGTCATCAGGGCATGGCGTCGCACATGCTCGGTCGTCCCGGCACTGCTGACGAGGCGATTACTGCCATGGAAGCTGCTGCAGGCCCACATGGCCGTCAGGCTGTGGAACGAATGTGTTCGCACCTGCGGGCCAATGAAGTGGACATCGATCGCCCAACACTCACCATTGGTGCGGCGTTGGTACTTGATCCGGTGACGGAAGTGCACGTCGGTCGGCCCGATGCCGACGATCTGCTCGAGCGGCCATCGCGTGGGCCGTACACACACGAACTGCTGTCGTGAGTATCTGTCGCCTTGTGGGGGTATCGCTCATGCTTGGCGTGGGCCTTGGTTGTCAAGCCTCCAAGGCAGTCTCAAAGCAGCCTGTGCCCCTCGCGGTTCAATTGACATCGCAAACGGGCAATGTTGTGGGCATGGTGCATCTTGAACAGGGGAAGCCACCAGCGTTGTGGCCGTTGCGCACGATTGATCATGTCGAAGTGACACGGGCATTTCCATTTAGTGATAGTCGTTCGGGCGAATCGCACGATCACCCGCATCATCGAAGTATGTGGGCCGCGCACGGTGATGTGAACGGTGTTGATTTCTGGCATGGCGAGGGCCATATGCAGCATGATTCCGTTGACGTCCAGGATGGCCAGTGTGTCATCTACGGGCTGTGGCTTGATGGCCAGGGCAAGGCATTGCTTCGTTCGATAGTGTCGTATCGAGTCGTTGACGAACGTGATGTGCGACATGTCGAGATGGAATTGGTCCTGAGCCCGGTGGATCAGCCAGTTGTTTTGGGCGATACAAAGGAGGGGACACTTGCTGTTCGATTGGCCCCACAGTTGCGTGTTGATGGTGCGGTGGCCACTGGCACCTTGGCCAATAGTCAGGGCGACTCAGGTCGAGCCGTATGGGGCAAAGCCGGGACGTGGGTCAAGGTCACGGGTGACATTGATGGTGAACTCGTTGCAATCACCTTTGCTTGGGCATTGAGCGTCACAACAGAAGGTGCGCTGCATGAAGCAGGCGGGAATTCCAAATCAGTACGTTGGCACGCTCGGACGTATGGTTTGATCGCGGCGAACCCATTTGGAGAGCGAGCCTTTGTTGGTGTGGGTACATCCAAGGAGACGCGGCTGGAACGTGGGCAGCGATTGGCCATGACGCTCTTGATGACGCTGGAAACGGGCCCTGGCGCCTCATAGAAATCAGACAGTGAGCCAGAGCGTGCAGGAGGCGGCTGGGCAATCAGGCAAGTTGGCAGATGTATTGACACGGCCACCCGTCGGGTGGCCGTGTCAATCGGGCTGAGAGGATTCGAACCTCCGACCTTCTGACCCCCAGTCAGACGCGCTAACCAAGCTGCGCTACAGCCCGTGGAACGTGCTCATTGGCAGGTGAGGGGATCTAACCGACCTGTATGAGCAAAAAAAGCGGACAGGGTGGGATTCGAACCCACGGTACGCCGAAACGTACACACGCTTTCCAAGCGTGCTCCTTAAGCCACTCGGACACCTGTCCAAAGGACCCAATAGTGTATCCGCATGGCACCCAACGGCGCACCGCTTCCATCCCCGACAAAGCCGACCTTGGATGGCTTTTTGATCATCGATAAACCAGCTGGGCCGACCTCTATGCAGGCCGTGGCGAGGGTTCGGCACCGTGCTGGCCGCGTCAAAACGGGACATGCTGGAACGCTCGACCCGCTTGCCACGGGGGTGCTTGTACTTGGACTTGGGCGTGCCACCAAGCACTTGCAAACAGCCATGGCCACCGACAAGGTCTACGAAACTGTCATTGATCTTGCTGGTACGACAACAACACTGGATGCAGAAGTCCAGCCCACACCAGTAGAGGTGGCATCTGTGCCCAGTCGAGCCAATGTGGATGCCGCGGTCGCCACCTTCCAAGGTGACATTATGCAAGCGCCCCCGGCGTTCAGCGCGATGAAGGTCGACGGACGACGCGCCTATGCCTTGGCACGCAAAGGGAAGGCTCCTGATTTGCCACCACGGGCAGTCATCGTGCATGCGATCGAGGTGTTGTCATATCAGTGGCCTCGCGTCACGCTGCGGATCCACTGTGGCAAGGGGTTTTATGTTCGGTCGCTTGCGCGTGATCTCGGGTTGGCGCTTGGCACGGGCGGTTGGTGTGTGTCCATTCGGCGCACTGGGGTAGGACCTTTTTCCATTGACGCGGCGATCACATTAGACGAGGTGCCTGATGTCGTTCAACAGTCTGACTTGTTGTCGATCGATGCCGTGCAAGCGATGCTTGCTCGTTCGCCGGGGTAGGTTCAGGCATCAGCAGTACTGGCATCTGACTTTTGACGTTCGACATTCTCCACCCGGTACAGGTGAATGAATATCAAGCCAAGGCCAATGAGCAGCAGCATGTCTGCGATGTTGAAAATCCAAGGCCATATTTCCGGTCGCCCACCAGGCCAGGTGAGGCCAAAGGGTAAGTTCCACTCGGGCAGCATGAACAAAAAGTCACGCACGCGGCCAAAGAGGATTCGATCCCATAAGTTGCCCAGTGCACCAGCGAGCACAAGTCCAATGCCCAGATGCACAACTGGGCTACGAGCACTTGTACGCCACCCAAAAATCCACACGGCGATGCCGACAGCGACGGCCGTAAATGCGATCAGTAGTCCACGATGCCCTGCACCAAGGCCAAACACTGCACCATCGTTGAGCATGAGTTGAAAATCAAGCAGGCCCCAGGGCAGTGCTTCAATACGGTCGGGGGGAAGCAGTAAGGCATCGGGGCGGTTTAGCAGTTCTTCACGGACAAGAACAACAGGTTCGCCCGCGACGTGTAGAAATGCCCAAGACTTAGACCACAGGTCAAGCACAAGGCCAAGTACCCCAACGCCAAGTAGGAATCCCCATGCCATTGGACTTCGTCTCGCAGGCACCATTGGCGCTTGCGATTTCACATTCGAGGGTGCTTGCGTGTTCGCCACGTTGATCAGCGGCGGGGACGTCGCTCGTTCTTTCGAGCCGCATCAATCCCGTATCGAGCCCAAGGTTTTGCGCGGAGGCGCGCCTTTCGAATGGCCTTGCCCGTTTGCTCACAAAGCCCATAGGCGCCATCTTTGATGCGTTGCAGTGCCGCATCGATGTTGTGAATGCGTTCACGCACACTTGCAGAGATGCCAAGTTTGAGATCTTGCTCGTAGGCGTCAGATCCCACATCAGCCATGTGAATGGGCATGTTTGACGAATCACCGTCGCTGCTGCGAAGTGCCTCGTGCTCCATTGAGTCCAATGCTTTGAGGATCTCGCGTCGCTTGGCCAAGAGAAGTGCGCGGAATTCGTCGAGATCCTTCTTCGTCAATCTGGACTTGTAGACTTTGACTTTCGCTTGCTCAGTTTCAGCGGTCTTTCGCTTTGCTGATCGCTTCTTAGTCGTGATGGAGGTGTCTACCGAAATGCGACGAATGCGTCGGCCATTGACGATGACGTATCCGTCCTTGTCCGCTTCAGCTGTGATGACAGCTTGTGCAACGGTCAGTTGTCGACGCCGGCGCGACCCGCCAGTGGCTTTGGGGTCAGCTTTGGGATCTGTCTTACTCGTGGGTGTACCCAAGGCCCCTTTGGCCTGGACTTTCTTGGCTGGCGCTTTCTTCGCTGGTGCCTTCTTTGAAGTGGCCTTCTTTGTAGTGGCCTTCTTCGCTGGCGCCTTTTTTGCAGCGGCCTTCTTCGCTGGTGCCTTCTTCGAAGTGGCCTTCTTTGCAGCAGCCTTCTTCACAGGTGCCTTCTTCGCAGCAGCCTTCTTTTTCGCCGGAGACTTCTTGGCGGCCTTTTTCGTCAGCGCAGCCTTCTTGGCAACCTTCTTCTTGGCAGCCTTCTTCGCTGGCGATGTTTTCGCCTTCGTTGTTTTCTTCTTGGTCTTCTTCACGTGGACCTAGTTCCTAACGCACATATTCGGCATTTGTTTGGGTGCCGAGCAACACGGGTTGAATCGGGCACTCTAGCCCAAATCGCCCTTGTTTTCAAGCCTCAGGTTGGATCTCGCGTGTCTCGCCTAAGCGGCGAAATCGCTCGTACCGCTGTTCTACGAGTGTTCTGGGGTTTAGTGCGGTCACTTCTTCCAGTCGCCCGATGATGTGCCGCTCTAGTCGGTTCGCGGCAAGTTCGCGGTCGCGGTGGGCTCCGCCTAGGGGTTCTTCCACAACACCGTCGACGATACCCAGCCGCATATTGTCAGCGGCAGTCAGATTCAGCGCCTTTGCCGCGTCTGCATTTGTTGTGTCGTTGGCTTCCTTCCACAGGATCGCCGCGCAGCCTTCAGGGCTGATGACCGAGTACCAGGCGTATTGCATCATGTCGACGCGATCAGCAAGTCCAATGCCCAGGGCGCCCCCTGAGCCACCTTCGCCAATCACGACGCTGACGATGGGTGTTTGCAGCCGACTCATCTCACGCAAGTTCACCGCAATGGCCTCTGCCTGGCCGCGTTCTTCCGATGCGATACCCGGATAGGCCCCTGGCGTATCGATAAACGTAACGACTGGTAAGTCGAACTTGGCAGCCAGTTGCATCTTTGCAAGGGCTTTGCGATAGCCCTCGGGGTGGGCGCAGCCAAAGTTGCACTTGATGCGTTCTTCGGTGGTGCGGCCTTTTTGGTGGCCAATGACCATCACCTTGTATGGGCCAATGCGGCCTAGGCCGCAGATGATTGCCGGGTCGTCGCCATAGCGTCGATCGCCATGCAACTCACGAAAGTCTCGGCAGAAGGCATTGATGTAGTCGGCGGTCTGTGGTCGTTGTGGGTGCCGGGCCACCTTGACCATGTCCCACGGATGCAGGGTCTTGTACAGCTTTTCAAGCATGGAAGCGCGACTCTTGACCAGTGAGGCAATCTCATCGGCCCATTGCGCAGCGTCCTCTCGAGCCTCGAGTTGGCGAATCTGCTCCTCGAGCTCGGCAATTGGTGCTTCAAATGGCAGCGGGGCCGGTGTGACAGGTGCGGTGGGCATTCCCATATGTGCAGGGTACCGCTCCAGCCATACCTTGGGCACTATGGTGTCCGTTCATGGCAACGATTCCTCAACTTGGCGTCCTTGGTGCGGGCCCAATGGGCTCAGCGATCATTCGCGGTGCGATTGGAAGCAGCCTTATCAAGGCGAGGGATGTCCTTGTCGTCGATCACAATGAAGCGGCGCGAGACGCTATGGCTGCGTTGGGCTGCCTCGTTGCCTCAGCATCCTCGGCTCTTGCATCGCACCCGTGTGTTGTACTGGCGGTTCGCCCACAAGATTTCACCACTGCTGTGGGGCCACTGCAAGGCAACATGCAGCGCTTGGCTATTTCAGTCATGGCCGGGCTCGATACGGCTTCGATTGCCGCAGCGATGGGAGCAGGAACACGAGTGGTTCGCACCATGCCTAATACTGCTGCATCCATTGGCCAAGCAGTCGTAGGCATTGCAGCGGGCGCCAATGCTAGTGAGGCCGACGTATCGCAGGCACGTGCACTGCTGTCAGGCGTTGGTCGAACTGTGGATGTGCTTGAGTCGCAGATGCACGCGGTGACGGCTGTGTCGGGCTCTGGTCCGGCTTATGTGTACCTGCTCGCGGAAGCGATTGAAGCTGAGGCGATTGAACTTGGGCTCGATCAATCGCAGGTCAACATATTGCTTCGGGGCATGATGCTGGGTGCGTCCATGTTGTTTGATGCGGATGAGCGAAGCCCCGCAGCGCTGCGAGAAGCCGTCACAACACCTGGCGGCACGACTGAAGCAGGCATACAAGCGATGCGCGACGCGGGGTTTGTTGAGTCTGTTCGAGCGGGCGTTCGCGCAGCATGCCAACGCGGCGAGCACCTGTCTCACTAGGGCGAGTTAGAAATCTCGACGGCGGAAGACCCACACCGCAAAGGCCAAAATGACCGCCTCGAAGATGAGCGACTTGCCAATGGTCCACCACCATGGGATAGCTTTGTTTTGCGAACGAAGTTTTGTTTGAGCGCGATTGCGTGGGCTTTGTGGCCCTTTGTCCTGCTCGAATATCCTTCGGGACAAGATGTCTTCAAACGTCGCAGCTTCGTCAGTCTCAATGGCATGCTTCAACAGTAATACTGTGTTCTTAGTCTCTGGCAAGAACCACCTGAGTACGCCCAGGGGCCCGGACCAGGCGTTCAGGGTGTCAAGCGCGGCAATCTGCGAAAGCAGTTCGGCTTGCAGTTCTTGTACATCCTCACCAGGGTCGCCAAGGGAGCCAGTGGCCATGGCTTCGCTGATGGACGCATCAAGATCGCTAATCAAGGCTTCCCGTTGAAACACCTCGGCCGTTACGAGTTGGTCTGCTTCACGCAAGGAGAAGCAACTGAACCAAAACGCCAGTGTCACGATGAGTGCTGTCAGTGTGGATCGAGTGATCACACCAACCAGCACATTCACACAGAACAAGTAGCTAAAGAACAACGTGACCAGCGGTATGGCAAGGAAGATTGCGGGGTTCCACATGCCCACTCGCCAGCCAGCTGTCAAAAAGGCGCCAATGCAGAACACGCCGACCTGCAGTACGACGAACAGCAGCCCGCCGAGGTATTTGGACAGGAATATCGTTGTGCGGGAAACCGGCCGCGACACGGTGAGTTCAACAGCACCTTGCGAGACGAAACTCGGCACGATGGACGACGTGCTCAGCAGTGCGATGATCGCTGAAATCCACGCAAGCCAGATGTTCACGATGAATAGCGAGAAGATGCCCAAGTACACCGTCGAAGCCCATGGTGAACCTGCGGTCACGAATTCACTGTCAATATGGCTCAGGCCGAAGAACAAACTGATGCCCTGGGCATCAAAGCCAATGGAGGCGAAGGCAATGATCACAAGCAGGTTCAAGCCCATGGCGATCTTGAAGAGCCCCTGCGATCGCAGTGACAACCAAGACTCACGTAAAATGGCCAGGACTGGCATCATTGACGTTTCTTTCGCGTGGTTGCCCCCGGGGTGGCGGCATCGGCTTCCGTACTTTCATCGAGCGAACGCATGAAGAGTTCTTCGAGCGACTCGCCGACGTGATCGATGCGGCGGATGGAGCGTTCGTCCGCTCGCACGCGATCAAGAATCTGCTGCATAGTCGCTTCGTCGTTGCCAGGAAGTGACAGGCGTACGCCGCCAGTAACCGTTTCGGCGCGGAGCCCGGCGAACGACTCGAGCCACTGGGGTGTGTCGCCTGTGCAGTCGAGCTCCCAGCGGTGGCTGTCAGCGGTGAGTTCTTTCAGCGAGCCTTCGCGGGCGACCGTGCCCTTGGCCAAGATGGCCACTTGCGAGCACAGTGGCTCGAGTTCAGCCAGAATGTGGCTGTTGACAAGCACGGTGTGGCCTTCGCTTTGCAGGTGCAGCAGCAACTCGCGAATTTCGCGTCGGCCAACAGGGTCGACACCATCGGTTGGTTCATCGAGCAAGAGCAGTTCTGGGCTGTGCATCAGTGTTTGGGCAATGCCAACACGTTGCTGCATGCCTTTGGAGAAACTGCCAACCTTTTTGTGTCGCCATGCAGTCATGCCAGCAAGGTCAAGCAGCTCACCAATGCGGCTTCGGCGTTCCGAGCGACGCATGCCCTCAAGCCCGCCGTAGTAATGCAGCAGTTGCTCGGCCGTGAGGTAGGGCGGGAAGCGGTGGTGTTCGGGCAGGTAGCCAACACGCCGGAGGGTTTCCATGTGACCTACGGGCTTGCCGAGCATTGTGCCTTCGATGTGGCTGGCCCGAATGACCGTCATCAGAATCTTGACCAGCGTCGATTTTCCCGCACCATTGGGGCCCAGCAGGCCGAATATTTCGCCTCGATCGACCCGCATCGACACGCCTCGCAGGGCTTGCACGCCCCCGCGGAATGTCTTGGTCGCATTGCTGATCGAAATGGCGGGCTGGTCGCTCACGCGGGCAGTGTAAAGGTGCTCAGGCATCTTTTCTCTATCCTTCTTGTCATGAGACATGGCAAGGGACTCGGCGGCTTTCTGAAATAGCTTGAAGCGGCAGGGGAGTTGCGCCGCATCAGCGAGCGGGTATCCCCCTTGTTGGCCCCGGCGATTGCTTCTGATCGCGAAGCTCGAAAGCCCGCGGCCGTTGCGTCTACGTACGCCGCCGCCTTCGACCCAATGCATGCAAATCGTGGTGGGCACGCATTGCTTTTTGAGCACGTCGAGGGCTGCGACGTTCCCCTGGCTATGAATCTGTACGGTTCGTATCGGCGCATGGAGATGGCGCTAGGCGTTGAAGCCTCTGGTGGTATTGAATCTATTGCGAAACGTCTCGCCACCCTTCTTGAGCCAACGCCTCCGCGTGGGCTTGGGGAATTGCTGGCGAAGGCCAAGCAGTTCTTTCCTGTACTTCGCATGCCGCCCAAACTGGTGCGTCGCGGTGCGTGCCAAGAGATTGTGCAGTTGAGCGAACGTGGCGAGGTGGATGTGTCACGGCTTCCACTGATTAAGTGTTGGCCCGATGATGGCGACCCTGCGGCAGTGGGCTGGCCCTTGAGTGCCCAAGATGCTGGTACGGCATCGGGGCAAGGCCGTTACATCACATTTGCTGGTATGCATACGGTGCATGCGCGTGATCGATCAGTGGCGCGGCCAGCGAGTCACAACATTGGCATGTATCGAGCGCAATTGCTGGGGCCGACATCGCTGGCAATGCATTGGCATGTGCACCATGACGGCGCAGCGCACTGGCGATCGTGGAAGGCCATTGGCGAGCGCATGCCAATTGCAATTGCGCTTGGTGGCGAGCCGTGTCTGCCCTACGCCGCGACAGCGCCCTTGCCCCCGGGCATGTCGGAGTTGCTCATGGCAGGGTTGCTCAATGGCCGGGGCATTCCGTTGGTCAAGTGTGCAACCGTGCCACTGCGGGTGCCGGCAAATGCCGAGATCATCATTGAAGGTTGGGTCTCAACTGAAGCTGGCGGTCCTGGTTGGTTGCCCGATCAGGGCGAGCCTATTGGGCCAGGGGCTGTGCTTGAAGGGCCATTTGGCGATCACACCGGGTTCTACTCGTTGCCAGATCGATATCCCGTCATGGAGATCACCGCGATCACACGACGACACAACGCAGTTTTTCCAGCGACGGTGGTGGGCCCCCCGCCGCAAGAGGATTACGCACTTGGCAAGGCGACCGAACGCATTTTCAAGCCATTGCTGCAGGTGTTAGTGCCCGACATCGTGGACTATCACTTGCCCTTGCCCGGTTGCTTTCACAACATGGCAGTTATCGGCATTCACAAACAGTGGCCGCTGCAAGCTCGCCGCGTCATGCAGGCCATCTGGGGTGCAGGGCAAATGGCGTGGACGAAGTGCGTAGTTGTAGTTGATGCTGAGCGTGTCAATGTGCATGACGAAGAGGCCGTGTTGCGTGAGGTATTCACACACGCGCACTTTGGCCGCGATGTTGTGTTGACGCATGGTCCACTGGACATTCTTGATCACGCAGCAACGCACCTTGGCGCTGGCGGAAAGATGGGCATTGATGCCACGGCGTTCATGGATGGTGAACAGGCGGGAACAACCTGTGACAAAGCCCCGGCGTCTGTCGACATTGAGACGATTCGCCAGGCCGTATCGCACTTGTCTGCTGATGTTCCCCAATGGGGGTGTGGTCGTTGCATCGTGCTTCAAGTCAGCGACGAACGTGCGGGTCGCGGCCGTAGTGCGCTTGGGGAGCTTGCCACCGTGCTCGGGGCGTTTGACGGCTTAGCCATAGCACTTGGGCCGGATGTCGACATCACGGATCGCGATCAGGTGTGGTTTCACTTGCTTGCCAACGTCGACCCGATGGGCGATCAGGTGCAGGTGCATGCCGGGATTGGCCTTGATGCCACGCCAAAGCGGGCTATTGATGCGCTGCCTAGTCGCCCTGTGCGTGCGTGGCCTGAAGCCTTGCCAGTTCGGTAAGGGCCAATAGTTCAGCGTTCAAGTCGAGCGTTGACGTTGTCCTTGTGGGCCTAGTGCCCAGCGTTGGCTACAGGCGTGTTCCATCCAGCGTTAGCTGCCGCGACGCGGTCGTCCTTGAGGAACAGGTAGTACAACTTGCCCTCTGCGAATTGGCGGCCGGCGAGAATTTCGGCCATTGGGCCGGTGCCCAAGTACAAGTCACAGCGTCCTGGTGCACGAATGGCGCCGCCCGTGTCTTGGTCGAGCATGAATTGCTGGAAGCGTCGTTGGCCCGACGAGAATGTTGCTGCTTGGGTGTCAACAAGCACCAAGCCGCCTCGTGGGTAAATGCTCTTATCCGTTGCAATCGATCGCTCGGCTGTTACGGGAAAGCCCAAAGAGCCTGCGGGCCATGAGCCCCCGTCGTATTCCTGAAAGAACACGTAACTGTCGTTTTCCATGATTGCGTTTTCGACCACTTCGGGGCTGCGCTTCCATAGCCGACGAATGGCAGGCATGCCCAGTTCGTCCAGAGGCACAAGGCCGCGTTCAACAAGTGTGCCGCCAAGGCCGGTGTAGGGTCGGTCGGTCTTGCCGCCGTAGCCGAGGTAGAGGTCGGTGCCGTCAAGCATTTGCAATCGAGCCGAGCCATTGACGTGCACGACGTATGCGGAAAGTGGATCTTTCAGCCAAACGATTTCGGTGCCCGCGAGAATGCCCGAGGATTCAATGTCACGGCGGGCGGGCCAGGGTACAAGCGATCCGTCTGGCAGTCGGCGGCCGCGGGGCTCGCCTGTGACGGCGTCGGTGACAAGATCGTTAGGTCGGCTATACAGCGGGACGGTAAAGCCAGGGCGGCGATAGCGACTGGCCTTAAAGGTGGGGGAGTAGTAGCCAGTGAACAGCACTGTGCCATCGTCGTCGCAACCGACCGATTCAAAGACATCGAATTCATCGGTGAGTTGTGCGTTGAAGGTGTCGTAGTCTGGCGCGGTGCGCAGCAAGTGACGAAAGGCCACGACACTCGCGCGGGCTTTGTCGTGGTTGATGTCGTTAGAGGGAAACCATTGGACGGTTGATGGCTTGTCGAACCATGTGACGGATTCGCCACAGGCATCGCCAAGAAACAAGTCGCGGTTGTCCCACGCGTTCTGGAAGTCGGGCATGCGGCTTGTGTCGCTGACCAGTCGAAGTGGGGACTTGCCATCAGGCAGTGGGCGGCTGTAGTTCTTACCCAGTGTCTGCTCAGGCGGCACGGTCTCGGTGCTGCTGCAGCCAGCGAGCAAGATCGCAGCGGCGATGGCCATGGTCAGCGTGGTCCAGATGCGTGGCATGCGGTGTCCTCTCTTGAGAGCCTTGGGCCTATAGGCCCCGCGGCAGTAGTGGCCAGTTGGCGAATCATCGCCGTCCAAGGCCTTTATCGGCCGTCGGGGTGGGATCAGGCCATCTTGGCCTTCGCCGTGTCTGCGTGTAAGAGTACACTGCATCTGCGTGGATCCCGGAGGGGTTCCGCATGCACCGATTTTGGCACCTACTGGGAGTACCCCATGGACCTCAACTTGCTCAACATTGACGCCCTGCTCAGCGGTTTGACGCAGTCACTTGCGATTTTTGGCCTTCCTGGCGGGGCCGAGTGGATCGTCATTCTCGTCATTGGTCTGTTGATCTTTGGTCGGCGGCTGCCTGAGGTGGGTCGATCGCTAGGCCGCAGCATTGTCGAGTTCAAGCGCGGCGTAAAGGGCATTGGTGACGAAATCGACAGCGAGGCATCGCAGGATTCCGCCACGCAGTCTGAGACGGCCAAGATCACAGATGAATCGGTCAGCCGCGAGGCAGATTCGGTTTCGAGCACTGCCAAGGTCGACGCGGATGCTTCCACGTCCTGAGTGTGGCTTGGGGGCGGGGTCCTATACTGCGACGTTCCCGAACCTATCGGGCGATTAGTTCAGTTGGCTAGAACGCACGGATCACACCCGTGAGGTCACAGGTTCGAGTCCTGTATCGCCCATCTTGTGCAGCCCTCTGTCAATGCAGGGGGCTGCGTTGTTGTTCACAGGGGTGCTAGGGGGTTTTTGCCCTGTGCCGATAGGTGGTCGTGCACGTCTGTGCAAGGTGTTTCATGCACGTGCTGCACCGGATTCTGCACCGCTTTTTCGAAGTGCTCATCGGTGACTTGCAGATAGTGTTTCTGAGCGACGTCGCGGCTGTTGCCAATCCATGAACACACA
>JABAAC010000005.1 GCA_014238965.1 Phycisphaerales bacterium
GCCATGGATCGAACATCTCGGCTTGAAAATGAGCCTAGAGGCTGGTCGTTTCGCTGCACTTCATACATCACGCTCATGTGTGCTTCTCTCCAATATCAACACAGATCACACCACTATACACTGCGCATCCCAGCCCGCATGGGCCTATAGCGTCAATTCGCAGCGATGAAGGCTCGTCATGTCAGAACTGCTAGCCATCAGTTGGGAGCAGTGCATCGATGCGGCTGGTCAAGCCCTCATCGAGGGGCTCGACGCGTGTTCCGAAAAACGCGACGGGTTGCCCATGCATATCGATAAGGAATTTGCCAAAGTTCCAGCGGGGGAGGGCACCTGTAGCCTCGGCCAATGCTGCGTAGATGGGGGACTGATCTGGCCCTGCCTTGATGATCACTTTCTCCATTAATGGGAAATGGGCCCCGTAGCCAACTGCGCAGGTTGTAATGGCCTTTGCGTCTCCAGGTTCTTGGCCGCCAAAGTCATTGCACGGAAAGCCCACAACCGAGAACCCGCGGTCTGCGAATTGAGCATGGAGCTTTTGCAAGTTCTCGTACTGAGGGGTGTAGCCGCAGCGACTGGCGACGTTGACAATCAAGACGACCTTGCCTTGAAACTGTTCAAGTCCCGCCGCCTTGCCGTGAATGTCTTCAC
This sequence comes from Phycisphaerales bacterium, assembly GCA_014238965.1. Lineage (GTDB taxonomy): Bacteria > Planctomycetota > Phycisphaerae > Phycisphaerales > SM1A02 > JABAAC01. Next base: position 649 of record JABAAC010000005.1, read on the forward strand.
ACTCGTGCGAGTAGATGTTGACTGATGGCGATGTTGCCCCAGGGGCTTCAATGATTCGGGTATCGCATCCAGGGATGGCAAGTGAAGAGGCTATGGCGAACAGCAGTCGTTTTGGCATATTGGCAGTATCAGGGGTAGGTGCCCAAATTTCCAGATACGACCAAAGGACTGTGATCTTGGTATGCCACAGCTGAATGTGTGTAGTGGCTGACGATTCGTTCAAGTTATCGCGATAAAAAGTGTGGCTTGTCGCGCATGGGCTCTATGGATCAAGTCTCTCTCAGGTAACACAGGAGACCCTTCCATGAACCTCAAGACACACATTGCTTCATTCGCCGTCGTATGCGGCGCGATATCCACACTCGTGTATGCAGCGCCAAGCACCGATGGCATTCGCGGATCGGGTGCGCCCAAATCGATACCGGCCCAGGCCAAGCGAAGCCTCTGGGATCATATTGGTTACAAGCAACTGGAAAATCGGGGCGTGGCTCGGCTGCAGGGCGACAACTCTTTGGACGCCAACGATGGCCCAGTCGAGTATGCCGTTCGATCTCGCTGGTCCATTGTCGATGGCACTCGTTTGGTGTTGCATTCTTCCATGTCGGCTCGGCAGCTTTTTGGCGACCGAACGGTGTTGCTTACACGGCACATGTCAACCGTGCTGTACAACGCTCCTCGTGGGCGTCGAATCCTCGCGGCGGACTTGTCGCTTCCTCGCTCGATGAGGGCTATTGACCAGCATTTTGAGTCGATGTTTCAAGTCACAAGAACCGGATTACCTCGTCCTTGCCTTGGGGCACAAGGTTCCTTTGACTGGCGAGGCCGGGATTACTTTGAGTGGTGCAATTGGTTTGGGCAAGATCACAGCGGATCTTTGGCTCAGGTGGGCTACAAAATGAACGTGCAGTTCAAAGTCAAGTTGAGTCCTACATATCAACGGCCGCTAGGACGCCGGTGGAACAACTACCGCTGATCAGAAAACAATGTGGTATGCAATGCCGTGTGTCGGAGTCCTTTGTGGGTCTCCGGCACGCGGCTGTAGCATGGCGGCATCATGGCTAAAGCACCAACGACTGCAACGACGATTGGCGGGTATTTGGCGACGCTCCCGGAGGATCGCCGCTCGGCGCTCGAGCATGTGCGTCGCGCGATCCTTGCCAACCTTGGCGAGGGGTTCCAAGAGGGCATGCAGTACGGCATGATTGGGTACTACGTGCCGCATGAGATATTCCCCCAGGGGTATCACTGCGATCCCTCGCAGCCGCTGCCATTTGCAAGCCTGGGCTCACAGAAGAACCACATGGCGCTGTATCTGCACTGTCTGTACGGGGACGCCAAGCGCAGTGCCGCGTTTGCAAAGGCGTGGAAGGCCACGGGCAAGAAACTCGACATGGGCAAGTGCTGCGTGCGGTTCAAGTCGCTGAATGATGTGCCTCTTGAGGTGGTCGGCGATGCGATCGCGAAGATGTCAGTAGTCAACTACGTCAAGCAGTACGAAGCAACGCTGGCTGAGACCGCTGCTGGGCGCAAAAAGGCGGCCAAGAAAAAGACCACGAAGAAGAAGATTGTGAAGAAGAACACGGCTAAGAAGAAGATTGCCAAGACAAAGGTCGC
>JABAAC010000004.1 GCA_014238965.1 Phycisphaerales bacterium
CCGCTGACACGCCACATACAGCAGCCAGCGTCAGTCCTGCACCAACCAATCCCGTAAGGGTTCTCATCTACCACACTCCTGTCAGACCGCACCCATTGATAGGTAGGCCAAGAACAATGCCCCACACATTGGGGAATCCCACCTCAGAACCGGGCCTCATGCACAGCAACACCCCTTACAAGCCACAAACGGGCTTGATACGTGGGGTTGCATCAACCATCCGATGGATCGTACCACCATTCGAGTGCCTGTGACGACAGTTCTGCCCTGGATCTGGGCTGGTGATCCGAGAATTTCAGGCCCTCTACGCAGCCCCCGACGACGCCCGATACGCTGCTTTGTATGACCAACAGCCCCCAACGAGACGAGGAACTCGCGCACTTCCCGGAAGCCGCCCTCTTGGCCCTGCGAAGGTGGACTCGTGCCGATTTGCGGCACGATGAACTCACGACCCCCATTCGGTTCGCAGTTGCCCCAGATGGCCGCCTGATTGCAGCGGTCAATGCTGACATGCTGTCCGCGGGCGACTGTGCACTGTCGATTCCTGATGAAACTGAGCCTCAACTCGAGCTCTCAGTGACCCTGCTTGGGTTTGAGGCGATCGGCGGAGCCGAGTCGAATTCAGACCGATGGAAGATTTACCACGGCACACCACCACATGGGAAGTGGGCATTGCTGGATATCGATATGGCCCGGTTCCGGGGTGCCATTCTCGATGGTGACTGCCTGCAGCAGACTAACCCACTTGCCGGCACCGAGCCACGCCTCTGCGGGCTGCTCAATCGCGAACATTCAGACAAGGTGCACGCCACACTTCGATCAGTGCTCGGGGTGGAAGCCGAAGACCCGCGTGTGGTCGGGCTCGACCCGCTCGGTCTTGATATTCGAAACCGGTTCGACGTCGTGCGGCTGGAGTTCCCCGAGCCGATCACCGATCCAACTCTGGCCGAGCAAATCGTACTTGCGTTTATCGCCCAGTAGCGAGGGGTTCACACGCCCCGAACTTGGTCGACGATGTCTGTGCTCCCAAGACCGGGTCGATGGGCAAGCACACGACACTCGATGCCGAGTTGCGAGAGCAAGTCATGTTCGTTGATCTGCTCAACCGAGTAGTCGCCGCCCTTGACATAGAGATCCGGCCGCACGGCTTCGATGAGTTCATGGGCCGTTGGTTCATCGAAGGAAATGACGTAGTCGACGCAGGCCAACTCACCAAGAATAGTCATGCGGTCGTGGAGCGCATACACCGGCCGTCCCTCGCCTTTCATGGCGTGCACCTGCTCATCACAATTGACACCGAGCACCAACACATCCCCTTGCTCGGCTGCATCCCGCAAGTACGTGACGTGCCCAGCATGAATCACATCAAAGCAACCGTTGGTAAGCACGACTCTGTGCCCTGCTTCACGGTGAGCGGCGAGTTCAAGAAGGAGGTCGCTGAGGCTGCGAATCTTGCCCTCTTGCGGCGAGACAGCCCGAAGTACTTCTTGAGCGACGCGAGCAAGTGGAATCGGGTGCGCCCCAAACACTTCAACCTCCAACCCAGCCGCCGCATTTGCGAGCACAACCGCATCGCGCCACGGCACGCCATGGACGCGAGCAGCAGCCACTGCAGCCAGCACCATGTCGCCAGCGCCAGTAACGTCATAGACCTCACGTTGCCTCGTTGGAATGAGTTGAGCCTCGCCCCCACGCTCGAGCAGCAACGCGCCATGGCGATCAAGCGTGATGACAATCGCAGCGAGGTCAAGCGATTCAAGCAAGGTCGTCGCCATGTCTTCGGGCGACTTCGGCGAGCCCGGCAGTGAAGCGCACGCCCGCTCGGCCTCGGTTCGGTTTGGCGTCATGACCGTTGCGCCTGTGTAGGCCGCGTAGGAATCTTGATTCGCCGGATCGACAAAGACTGGGATACCCAAACCCTTCGCGGATTCAAGGATGAATCGGCAGCAAGCTTCGTCGCAAACCCCCTTCCCATAGTCCTCGATACAAACCGCATCGACTCCCCGCATATGCGAGGCAATCTGATCACGAATTGCGGCGGTCGTCGAGGCGGAGTGGGGGGCAGAACTTTCGATGTCGACCCTAAACATTTTTTGTGGGTGTCGATGCTGCGCCAACCCAACAAGGCTTCGCTTCACGGTCGTGGGTCGGTCGGCATCTATGACCAATCCGTCGACAGCGCACCCCGCTTCCTTCAGGGCAGATTGGAGGTGGCCACCAGCACCATCGCCGCCGATGACGCCGCAACACTGCACCAAGCCCCCAAGTCCTGCAAGACAGGCAGCAACATTTGAGGCGCCTCCTGCTGCGCGATCGATTCGATCCACGGTCAACACGGGCACAGGAGCGTCCGGGCTCAGCCGAGAAGCATCACCATGTACGAGCTCGTCCAACATAAAGTCGCCGACGACTAGGACCTTGAAAGGGCCAAACGCAGCCAGTGATGTCAGCAGCTCACTCATGTTTGCTCCAAAGAAATGGCGTGCAGCATTCGTTCAAGAAGTCGGTCTTCTCCCTCGGTAAACACCAAGGAGAGATCGGGGACAATGATGTCGACGCCGAACTTGTTCAAGTCTACCACCCGCGCCAGCTTTACCCAATCCTTCCCTGTCACAAGCACGGCATCGGCATCACGGGCGGCGGACTCGATGGCCTGCACCTCAGCCTGCCCAAATGGCGCATGATCTGCTGCTGGAATATCTGCCACGACCCCCGCCCCAGCCGCCATCGCCTGGTCTCGCGGCCCATTTGGGTGCGCGATGCCGAAGCGGGTCACAAGTTTCAGGCCACGCAGATGCTCAACCGGAACACGGGTGACACCCTGTGCCGAGTGCACCTGCAGGGCTTCCCACTTGTGGGTACACCACGCCACGGGTGGCCGGCCATGCAGCGATGTGATTGCGGCGTTCATCGCATCTCGATCAGCCACATGCTCACTATGGGTCACCACAACATCGGTCGCTCTTGCCATCGATACCAAGGGCTCACGCAGTCGACCAGATGGAAGCAATCGCTCGCTATCCAGTACACGTCTGCCATCAACGAGCAGCACATCTACTTCTCTCGCGACACGACGATGCTGAAAGCCATCATCCAAGATGACAACATCGCACGTGGGGTGCTCACTGCGAATCGTCTCAATTGATGCCACGCGATCTGGACTCGCCAGCACCGGCACACCCTCAAGTGCCTCGCGATGTTCCAGGGCCTCGTCCGAGGGTTGTCCCGGCCGGCTGCCGTATCCCCGCAGCGCGATGGCTGGCCGATATCCCTTCGCAATGAGCCCCCGAGCAGCCCACTGCACACAAGGCGTCTTGCCGGTTCCGCCCACTGTCAAATTGCCAATCGACACGACTGGCAGCCCGGTCTTAACGACGCCAAGACCAGTGTCGAACCTCGTATTGCGTCGGGCTACGACCGCGCCGTATAGCAGCGATGCAGGTCGCAAGAGCGTGTTCAACACGTGTCATCTCCAAGCAGTCGGTCCAGTAGTGGCAGCGGCATTCCCATAATCGTCGAGTCGTGGCCGTCAAAGGTAATCGGCCATCCGGCCTCGAGACGCTCGGACAGGTTGTATCCGCCTGCCTTGCCTCTCCACGCCCCTGTTGCGATGTATTCGTCGATGTCACGGGTCGACAACGGTCCAATACGCACGATGGCATGATCTACACCGATGCGACGAGACACACCCGGAACCAGCACGCAAAGTCCTGTCCACACTTGATGCGAGGCGTCCGCCATTGCCCGCACCATCGTGGTGGCGGCGGCGACATCCAAGGGCTGCCCAACGAGTTCGCCGTCATGTTCGCATACGGTATCGCCGGCAACGATGGGCCAATACGCAACCGGATCGCCGCTGGCTGTGAGCATCTCTCGGACGGCGCTCGCCTTGAGCCACGCGAGGGCTGTCGTCCAACTCGCCGCGTCCGTGTTACGGGGGTCGAGGTCACTGTCATCAATGTCTGCCACCCGAACTGCAACCTCCCAGCCTGCAGACTCCAGCAATTCACGCCGCCGGGGCGACCTGCTTGCCAGAACAATGTGCCGGTTGCTCACGCCTTCCACTCCGCCAAGAGTGTGACGAGTCGAGCATACACATCGCTGACACTGAGCCCACGCATGACGCTGTCGCCAAGGCTTGAGTCTCGGTACGCAGGACACTCACCCGGCTCCAGAGTGGCACGGATCGCCGACTCTGGCCGCCGCCAAGGTCCGACAATCGCGGGGTCGGTTGGTCCGAATAGGCCAAGGCACCGACCCCCAAGTCCAGCAGCCATATGCAGTGCCGCCGAGTCATTCGAAATTGTCATGGCCGCGCCATTCAAGAGGGCCATCAATTGCCCGATGTTCGTACGGCCCGAATAGTCGATCACATCAATGCCTCGCTGCCGCAATTCGGCCGCAATCGGTGCCACCACAGCCTGCTCCCCACCAGTGCCCGGCAGTGCAATCCAATCCGCATGCCCATCGCGAATGATTCGCTCACCAAGTTCAACCCAGTGCGATGCCGGCCACGCCTTAGACACCCACCGGCTGGTACTTGCAAGCACCGCGCACCGACCGCGACTGCCAGCAGTGTCAGTCCACCATGTGAGATCAGTCTGAGCGACGTGCAAACGATCGTCGGTCGAACGGGTTGCGCCGGCGGCCTCGGCAAGCGCCAGCATCCGGTCGACTTCATGCACGCCCCCAGGGACAACCACTCGCCTCGTCGCGGCCAGCCACGCACCCTCTCTCGCGGCCCGATCGACTACCCGCACGCTCGCGCCGGAGGTCCGCAGCATGAAGCCTGTACGGGCCAGCCCTTGGCAATCGATCGCAAGATCCCATTTGGTGGCCCGCAAGCCTCGC
>JABAAC010000003.1 GCA_014238965.1 Phycisphaerales bacterium
CGAGCCAGCGTTCGGCTGGACGGTTTCGGTTGTCTTCCCACCAGGCAAGCCACTGCATGCGATTGCCGCTTGGGGGCAAGCCAGTCAGTCGTGACAATTGTTCCATTGCAGCGATGACGACTACATCGGGTTCGGTATCGGATCGTCTCAGGATCGTCATCAATTCTGCTGCGGCAGGTGCTGGAGCATGCCGAAAACCACCAAGTGCGACGACCGCGGCGAGTCGGTCATTGGGCCCGCGTTGCTGATCGAGTGCTTGCTTGGCTACTCGGTTGACTACGTCCGGGTATCGCTGTGAAAACCGTGAGAGCAAACCACCGATGGTCTCTCGCAGAGCTGGATCGGTAGCGGGCATGATTTCTATGACTGCCTCAACTAGTTCGGCGTGGGCTGTTGGCCCCAGTCGCAAAGCATCTAAGACGGCCTTGGTTGGTTCGATGGATTTGCTTCGCAAAGCCTCGATCAACACAGCGCGTGCTTCGGCTCGATCCAGATCCATCAACTCTCGAGCGGCGGCTGTGCGTACCTCTGTATCGATGTCTGGCGAGTCGCTGGCGAGCAGGACCGAACTGACTTGCAAACGTCTGGCCGTTGCATCATCCAAAGGCGGCGCGACGACCGCCATGGCGACCTCAACCCTCGAGTGCGATGGGGAGGGCGTGCAGGCACCGAGCAGAATCGGCATCATCAGGATGGCTTTTGGAAGGTGCATGGAGCAAGGCATGAGAACGGACCTACAGTCTACGCAATGCTGCCCACTTGGGGCCGTTGGAGCGGGCCCCTGCAGTGGGATATACTGTGCCCATCGCCGGCGACAAGCCGTCCTGGCACCTCGGGTTGAGCACGACAGGAGTTTTCGATGGCCGACTGGTTGGACGCGGAACAACACGCGAACAATGCGTTGGACTACTTTGAGAACGGTCGGTGGGCCGAGGCTGAGGCCTCCTTGCGGCGAGCTTTGGATCTTGACGACCAGCAGCCACAGTGGCACCACCAGTTGGGCATCATTCTGGAACTGACCGGACGCGACTCGGAAGCTGTTGCGTCCTTTGTTATGGCCACGACCCACGCACCAGACGATGTGGAGTTTCATCTGGCTGCCGCTGAAGCCGCTCGGCGAACGGGCGATTTGACTCGATCTGCGACCCACTTCCAGAAGGCTGTGGGTATCGACCCGTCCTTAGATGAGGCGTGGGCATCGCTCATTGAAGCCACCGCGACGGCGGGTCTGCACGATGAAGCAGAGACACACTTCTACATGGCTGAAATGCAATTTGAAACGCCTTCGGCCAAATGCCTTGCAGAACTTGGGATCAGTTTGGCTACGCGAAGCTCATGGAAAAAAGCTGCGTGGTGCTTGGAAGAGTCCCTCCGCGATGATCCTCGACACAGCAGGGCGTGCGGACGGCTTGCGTCGGTGTACCTTGAACTGGGCCGTGAGAATGACGCGATGGCGATCTTTGAACGCCTCGAGCCATCTCAGGGCCTGGAACCAGACATCGCACTGGCACACGCGGAATTACTTGAGCAAACGGGACGTTTCAACAGCGCCATCGATGTTTTGCAACGGGTGTTGCAGGTCGATCCGACCAATACCGCAGCGCACTTCCAGTTTGGACGCCTGGCGATGCGAGCCGGTCAGTTCCAGCAGGCGGCACTGGCCTTGCAACTGGTGCGTCGGCTCGAGCCGACGCACCCATC
>JABAAC010000002.1 GCA_014238965.1 Phycisphaerales bacterium
AGACATTCTCGACATCAATGATCGCATCATCTACAAGGACGCCAATGGCGACGGTTAGGCCACCAAGTGCCATGACGTTGAGGCTCATGCCAAGGGCATCCATGGTGAGCAGGCCAACGGCCAGTGATACAGGAAGCGCTGTCAACGTGATGATTGTGGTGCGAATGTTCATGAGAAACAGCAGCAACACGATGGACACAATGATCACGGCCTCTAGCAAGGCACTGGAAACATTGCTCACTGCGCGATCGATGAAGTGTGACTGCCTGAACACATCGCGATTCAAAGTCATAGCTGTAGGCAGCGTGGCTTCAAGTTCGCCAAGTAATGTGTCGATGCGATCGGTCAAGCCAAGGGTGTTGGTTCCCGGCGATTTCTGAATGGACAGAATGACAGCGGGGTGTCCTTGTTCAGAGGCCGTGCCGCGCTTCATGGCCGGGCCAAGTTGAACATTCGCCACCTCACCAATGGTGATGGGCGTACCATCTTTGTACGTGATGATTGTGTCAGCGATATCACGAGCGCTTGTCACGCGGCTCTGTTGCCGAATTGGAATTTCGAAATTGCCGACACTAGGAAGGTAGCCCGCGCTGTCAGTGCTGTGCGCACCGCCGGCGGCTTCAATAACATCGGAGATAGTCAGGCCCCACATGCGAAGTCGATCTTGATTGACATTCACTTGGTATTCCGGCAGTTCGCCACCAATCGCGACAACTTGAGCAACACCCGGAATGGCCAAAATACGATTGCGTAGGTCAAACTCAGCAAACGAGCGAAGGTCAAGTGCGCTGACTTCGCCAGTTGGGGAAGACAGTGAGATGAGCATGATCTCGCCGGCAATCGATGTAATGGGCGTGATAAACGGCTCGACATCAGGTGGCAGTGTGCTACGCACAGTCGCCATGCGTTCGGCAACAAGTTGGCGCGCGTTGTACAGATCCGCGCCCCACGCGAGGTCAACCCAGACGATCGCCAGGCCGATCGCACTTGCGCTGCGAACACGACGAACACCTGTCATGCCGTTGACGGCAGCTTCGATGGGAAACGTGACGTACTGCTCGACCTCATCGGCGGCCAGGCCACCTGCTTCGGTCATGATCACGACGGTTGGGGCGTTGAGTTCCGGGAACACGTCCACGCTCATGTCCGGCAGTCGCCAGGCGGCGTACCCAATCACTAGCACCGCTGCCAGAATGACTAGCGATGCATGGCGTAGCGAAAACCCAATGAGTGCCTTGAGCATGCGTCAGTGCTCGCCTTCGTGAAACGTGCCGTCGGCGTGAAAGTGGCCGCCCTTTTCGATGGACCCACTCATGGCAAGCATTAACTGGAAGCCACCATCAAGCACAACCTCGTCTCCGTCTGCAAGTTCACTGAGTACGGCCACCCAGCGGCCATCATCGAGCCCGAGGTCTGCCTCTATTCGGATGGCCTCGTTTGGGTTGTCCGAATCGCGCCGAAAGATGACCGGCGTGAGGCCATCTCGCTGTATAGCAGCAAGTGGAATGGCGAGTTCTGGAGTGGATGTCGAGCTTGTGACCACTTCGAGTTGGGCCGAGACGCCTGGCCTCGCCCAACTCAGAAGTGTCTCGGGCGTGACGTACATATCGATGGTTCGACCATCGGCGTCGCCGCCAGGACCAAGTATCAAGGTGCCAGTCATTGTGTCTGTTAGTGGAACACCACGAGGGGAAGCTGAAGGTGTCGGTGGCACAATGCGAGCAGTCAATCCGTTACGCAGCACACCGAGATCGCTTTGTAATCCATCGGCATGGAAACGTAATTTGTCTGGTTGTGTGACAGTGAGCACCGCGGCAGTCGAGTCAACCCATGCGCCGTTTGTCACATCGATCGAGTCAATAATGCCCGGGCTCATCGCGTTGACATAAATGTCGGTAATGGTCCGCCATCGCGGTAGCGTGCTCTGCTGTGTACGAACGGGTTCCTGAAGCGATTCGACGGTTGTGTCAAGCAGCGCGGCTGTGGAGGCGAGCAGTAGGTCAAAGTGCGAGTTCGCGGCCCGTAATTGGGCAGTTGTCGTTGCGCCAGTTGCGGCCAATTGTGCTTTGCGTTCAATCAGGTTGGCAAGTTTGGCATCGGTCTCAGCGATTGACGCTCGTGCGTCGGCTAAGGCTCCCGCGCTGCCACCTCCAGCTTCGCGGATGTCATTGAGTTGCTCCAAACGATCAGCCCAGTTTGCACGGGCCGTAAGGAGCGTGAATTCATGTTGATCAAGTGCAGCCTTGAGTGGGGCAAGTGAGTCAAGTGTTGCTTGCGCTGTTTCGATGTCGGCGTTTGCTCGGGCAATTGCTTTTTGTGTGTCTCGCCATGCTGGTGCATCAATGCGGTATAGCGGTGTGCCGGGTTGTACCTTGTCGAATTGTTTGACGAGTAGTTCTACTTGGCCCGGAATCGGGGTGTTGTACTGGTGACGAGCCGAGGGGAGGTATTCAAATCGACCCGGCAGTCGAAGTGTTTCTTCAATATGGCGACGTTCCGCTACTGTGAAAGTGATGCCGAGATTTGCACGAACCGCTGGGTCAATAGCGATGCGATTAGATGGCAATGCAGGTTGGTGCGGTGGAGTTGTGTCAGCCTTTGGCGGTGCGGTGGGCGGCCGATCGCAACTCATGAGCGTAGCGAGACTGAGTATTGCAATCGTGTGTAGTCGTGTTGACAACATCAAACATCTCCTGAGCGTGGCGGCGATGCCTCATCGGTACGCCTATGGGGCGCATCGACGATGACAGGTGCCGGCGGAGTTGGATCATCGGGACCAAGTATCAAGGCAGCTGTTGCTGCAGCTTGAACTTGGGCGGTTTTCAGGGCGAGCAGTTGGGTCCGTGCCCGTAGTTGGCGCGTGGTTGTTTCGAGCATGACGAACAAGTCAATCTCGCCCAACTTCGCAATGTGTTGCAAGTCGCGCATCTGGTCATTGAGCAATGGCACAATGCGCGATTCAAATGCAGCGCGTTGTTGCTGAGCAAGTTGCACAGAAGCCAAAGTCGCCACGAGACGGCGTTCAAGGTCAGCAAATGTTGTTTCTGCAGCGGCTCTTGCCACATCTCGCTCCGCACGGGCCTCGGCGATGCCCGCTCGGTTAGCGTTGAGAATGGGCAGCGGCACAGAAATGCCAAACATCACGCGGTGATCATTGAATTCGGTGCCGTATCCCGGCCCAATGACAATGTCGGGGAATTGCTTTTGAATTTCAAGGCGAAGCGTTTCTTCAGCAACGCGGTAGTGAGCAAAGTGGACGGCAAGTTCCGTATTCGATGCAATGAGGCGGGTGGTGCTGTTCTCAGGTGCGATCGTTGTCGTGGTGGGAAATGCTGGGCGAAGTAGATCTACAGCCGTGGGTGCCAAGCCAAGAATGCCCAGCAAGGCGGTTGTTGCCTCGATGGCTTCAAGTTGAGCTTCAGCGTGAGCGGCTTCTTGAGATGCAATTTCAATGCTGAAGAGGCGCCGTTGCACCCGGTTGAGTTCGCCGAGGTCCGCCAGATGCGACACCGTTGCATCAAGGCTTTGCAATTGTTCAATTGCTGTTGTGATCAGTGCAACTTTCTCAGTGGCTGCAGTCCATTGAGCCCAGGCTGTTCGGACCTGTGCGCGCGTGCGCCACTCGGCATCGACGAGGGCTCGAAGGTGGGCGTCATAGGCGGCACTGGCTCGGTCGCGTTCGACATCAAGCCGTCCAGACACTGGAATGGTGAGACTGATGCCCACGCCCCATTCAAATGGCTGCCCAGAGGGGGAGAGGATGTCGGCACCGTCGAAGCCGAACACAGGGTCTTCCCAAAGGCCTGCGTTGTCGCGTGTGGCAAGTGCAATGCCTGCTTCGAGTCGAGTCATTCGTAGTGCGGGGTTGTAAAAGAGCGCGACAACTTCACCCTCGGCGGGACTCAAGCCATCAGACGCATCGAATTCCAGTGGCTCTGTGGTCGTGTCTTCGTGTAGTCGCTCGATAAAGGCTTCGATTGGTTGAAATGACACCGTTCGGGCATCGAATGCATCGTGGTAGGCGGGCAAATCCAGTGGATGTGGTTCGTAGGTCTGGCATGCTTGTAAAAGGCATGCAGTAGCCATCGCCGCGGAGATGCAGCGCACGTGTTGCGCAAGATGTGCGGTCCGGTGTGGACGCATGGGGTTGAATTCCTATTGAAGGCACACAAGTGAACCCGCGCAAGCAATTGCAGCGGGCTACAAGCAGTGAGCGTTCGATGGAATTCAGAGCAGCCAGCGAGTCGAGCGCACAATGGCAAGGCGCATTGTCCCTGCGGTGTGCTCGGCGAACCGCGGCGGCGAAGTCAATTGCGCTGGTGGCCCGCGGTTGCATCGAACGTGTTGGTCAGCGGCGATGGGCCCTAGGTGATTCGTAGTGGGGGCCGTGGCATGGGCTTGATCACAATCGAGAGGGCGTGGTGTCGTAAAGAGCTCGATGAGCGTTAGCTCAATATCGGTGCAGCCGCAGTTGTCATGGTTATCGTCAACGGTGGTTGCGGGCCATTCCTCTTGGTGACTACAGCCTTCGCAGCAGGTCGTGGTCGCCTCAACGATCTCGCTGTGGTGATCGTGGCCTCCTCCGAGGCAAATGACAACCCTGTCCTGATGGCCACCGAAGACGGTCTGGACCAGAACACATACAAGGACAAGGCTGGTGATGAGGTGCTTCATGGGTGCAACACTGTCGCCAATCGTATCGGGAAACTGAGTACTTTGATGTACACCAACTGGTGACGAAAGCAAGGAAATGGTGCAAGAGAGCCTCTCGGAGCATCCTTCCTAGCATCAGGTGCGGTGATTATGGGATGTTGTGGGGTGTTGAGAATGTGGGTTTCTGCAGCGCAGCAAGGCTTCGTGATCGTTGCACATCGTGCTCGCTGGTGATTTCTAGAGCCTCGTATGACAAGCCATTCTGCGGATCATCTGCGTGTAGTCTCGTACGCCTGCGTTGTTCATTGGCACAGCGGGCTTGTCACCGCACTCCATGACAATCCTGCAAAGTCAACACCTGTATCTGTGGGCGCGATGGGCATGAATTGAACCTTGCCGGTGCGCGCATCTTGCAAGGTCATTTGGAGGTACTCACCGGCAATGCTGCCAATGGCATCTAGTTGCCAGCGGCCTCGCAGACGATCCCCGTCAGACGATCCGCTTCCATTGAATGAGCCCAGTTCATCTGTTGAACTGCCTGAGTCAGTTGACACGCTGCCTGAGACACTTGTCGTGGTTGATTCGGAATACTGGTACGAGCCATCGCCGCAGAAGTCCCACATAGATTGGCTGCCGATGAAGCCGCCATCGAAGGTCTCCGAAGACCTTCGCTCCAGCCGTGTGCCAGCCAACATCGAGCGAAGTTGCGAGATTTGCGGTGCCAGGTTGCCTTGCTTGGCAGTGACAAACTGCATTGAATCCAGCAGGGTGCGACGGATTGCATCGCCCGCTTTGGATTGCCCCGCTGGCGCGATGGTCAACACGAGCATGGCGGCACCCTGGTCCACAATCCCCTCGACGCGGCCCGTCGAACCATTGGTCGCTTGAACATTCGTGGAAACCAATCGACCCGACGCTTGCACAGGCCCAAATTGCATGGCAGCACCCGGGCCCAGTTCCAAGGGTTCGGACAACAGCGCCTGCACCGTGGACATATCGGCTGGCCGCTGCGCCCAGACCAAGGTCAGGACATCTGGTGCAGATCCATCTGTGACCACCATCAACGGCAGCGTTCCGGGGGCCTGGGCCTGCCAGCCGCTTGGAATGTCTAACTGCAGGCCAACTGTTGGTACAGATAGCCGCAGGGCACCACTGTAGACCTGCCCAATGACAATGGCTGTTGCTGGCCCAGAAGGGCGCAACTGTAATGGGGCAGACTCGTCAGTACCCGCAAGTGGGTTCTCGGGGGTCTGCCCCTCGTCGCCACCACCGGCAAGTGGATTGGCCGGTGGTGTGCTGTTGGAACCAGCAGCAAGTGGATTCACCGGGGCGGGCTTTGGTGTTTCATCATTCGCTGCGCTGCCGCCACATGCTCCAAGCAATATCACAATACTGAGCACTGATCGCATCTTTAGTTACTCCGCTCGCTGAAACACGAGTTGTTCGTAGCCGTCACTGAGTACCAACTGTCGTGTATCAACTTGAAACTGATATTGCAGGGTCTCCCCGTCTGAGGACTGCACCACGAGGATATTGCCTTGCACTTCAAATCTTCCCGTATCAGCAATCTCCCATCCCCCAAAGCCATCGGGGAAGAGCATGGCGTATTCGCTGCCCTCAATTTGCAGCGCAGTCTCGCCGTCACCGGACATCCAAACACCCTGTAGCGCCGATGCGCCGCCACTGGCCGGGGCATTCCCGCTACCTGAGCCACCGGTTACGCCCCCGCCAGTTTGACTGGGCTGCACGTCGCGGCCATCCGTCTTTACCCACACGGTCAGTAGCTCGCTCGTTGGGTTCTGCAACACCAGCACTGCCCGGCCATCCTTCGCTTGCACAAACGCTGGCACACTGACTTCCAACGGGCCGAGGTTGTCGCCTTCTTCAAGTGGCCAGTACTCCATGATTGGTGCCAGTCGGCTTTCAGGCAACATCATGAATGGCCATTGTTGAACCTCCCCCGTTTGTTGATTCTTTCCTGCCCACACCATGTGCAGCATGATCGAATCCTTCACGGGCTGGAGCGTCATGGTGAAGTCCATGGGTACAAGGTCGCGTCGATCCCAAAACGACGTTGCTTCGTGCATGCGCCATGTGCCAATGAGGTTGTCGGGTGTGAAGTAGCGACGGGTTAATTCTGCAAACTCGTCAATTTCACGAGGGCGCGCCACGGTGATCTCATGCACACTGCGTCCGCTTGCCCCGCCAATTGTCTGGACGTCAAACGCAATCGTGTATTGGCCGGGTTCATCGTGGTCGGGAATGAGCTCTGGCCCATTGCCCCATGTGCCTTCGCCTACTGCGGCGTAGTCTTCTTCGCCTGTCTTCGCGTCGTACAGCATGACCAGTGGCGTGACCTTCGCATCGTCTTGCGGTTGCACGCTGTTTATCACCGGCGATCCATCGCCAGCCGTTGAGAATGTGACGAGACCTTTTGGCAACCACATGTCTTCATCGAAGTAGATCTTGCAGAACAGCTGACCAACGGACGGATGGTCATATAAGCACGGCACAGCGATAGTTCCGGGGATGAGTTCGTCCGTGGAGTCAACTGTCGCGCGATATACAGACTCGCCCAATCGGATTTTCAAGTGCAAACCCGAGTAGGGCACACGAATGTCGTTGTCGCCATTTTCAAACGCGGGCGTCATCAGTTCCGCGTCCGCTGCACTTTGGCCTTCTTGCATCGCCAGCCAAGCAGTTGGTTGGAATGGCTCAATAGCCCAAATCGCCAGGCCTTGTGGTGTCTGCTCTGCGGTATACGCGACACCATCGAGAATATTGGTGCCTTGGAGTGTGAAGTGCAGCCCGTGGCCAGCGAGGGCTTGCATGGTCTTGACCGTGTTGCCCTTTATGTCTTGCGCGCGGAAATTCGTGATCACCGGCTCTGGATCTTGTGACGACTGTTGCGCATGAATCGCCTGCAGCCAGGCTACCCATGCAGCTTGACCCGGATGTGCAGTGGCATAGTCTGGATTCAGCATCGATGGCCGAATCGGCGCGTATATGGCCACACCATGTGAAGCAAGGTCGTCGCCTGTCGTGCGAGTGGCAATGACGAATGCATCCATGGCCGACACCAAGCGGCGGTACTGCGCTTCTGCGGGCCAGTTCGAGCCCATGGCCATGCGCAGTCGCTGCATGAGATTCATCAGGTCGAAGCTGGCAAGTGCATTTTGCCCACGGTCAAAGTCGCCAGAGGGCGCAAAGGCACGGCTGTAGTAGATGGTTCTCGCCATCGTTGGCCAATGCTGGGCAACGGCAGGTTGCAGCGCTTCGGCGAGATCGCTAAGTGCCTCTTGAACGGCTTTTGCTTGGTCGACATTGACGGCGCTCTGGGTTGTGCCCGGCGTGCCTTGGCGGTCGTAGAACTCGCCATAGCGTTGCACAATGTCCTGCCCCAATCGGCGTGCGCCCATCGTGTCTTGTGCAAATCGTGGCATGATGGTGTTGTATGGCCAGCCGAACCCTGGCTCGATTGCTTGTGAAAATACGATGACATCAGCCAGCCCATCGAGCGCGATCGCCGTTTCCAATTCGCCCATCAGGCACATGTCAAACCCAACAAGATCGAGCCGTTCCAAGCCAGCAGCTTTGATGCCTTGGGCAATGGCCCCACGTGTTTGAGGCATGCTCATGTGCCCATGTCCGCCTGCTGCTTCGGTGGCGACATCTTGGCAGTGGCTCGCCCAGCCGCTGCCGTGATCCCACATGACAAGCGCCGTGTGCTCAGCGGGCCAGGTCGTGAAGACTGAGTTAATCGCCTGCGTGAGCAGCTTTGGATCGCTCATGTCCTGTTCGCCTAGGTCGAGGACTAACTCGGATCCAATGTGTCCGTTGGTCTGATCTGGTGTGATGCGGTACAGGCGTGTGCCAGTCCAATTGTCGCGTGAGTCATCGAAGCCCTCAGCTCGGTCGATCAGGACCAGAACGTCAACAGATGGGCTTCCGGCAACGGACTCAAGTTCGTCAAGGTCAGCAAGCGCTGCTGCTTCCAGGTTGTTGTCCCCATCGAGGTACAGCAGCATGGTCCACTGGCGAGCGGGGTTGAGGCGCGGCCCTCCTAAGGCCGACCATGTCGATTCATCAGCGGGTGGAGGCGTAGGCGCAGCGGGTGCTGCAGCGTTGCCAAGCAGCGGGTTGCCAGGGTTTGGTGGTGCATCAACTGGGTGCAGCACGAAGCGGCCGCCCTGAGATTCAACGATGAGCGTTGTGTCGTTCTGTTGGGTAATGGTGACAGGGAAAGCATGTCCGTCAACTTCGAAGGAGCCCACGAGTCGACGCTCGCCATCACGTTTCAACTGCACCGGAAAGACACGGCCATTGAGGTCGATGACGCCTGTGAATGCACTTGCGCCATCCGCGTGCAACTCGACACGCATGCCATCGCCAGCCCATGGTTCATCTAACGGACTCGCCAGTACGCCAAGTGATGGCAGTAGGGCAAGCATGATGGCAACCAAGCAGTATCGATTCATCAAAAGGTTCTCCTTGGCAAGGCACTACTGTAAGGGCGGGCCTTTGATTGGCCTTGTGGCCTAACTGCAGTCCAATTGCCGCACCAAAACAACGTCGTTGAAAGACCGAAAGTCAAAGCAGGAGACCGATGCGCAAGCATGGCGGTCAACTCAATTGGCTGGTTCCATGCCAGCGACACGCCGCCAAGCGCTGATCTGGCCGAGGTGGAATGAGATGTGGCCAATGAGCATGAACGTCGCCACACCACCGAGTGTGGAAAATCGTTGGGCAAAGGGGGTGTCTTTGCTGGAGCGTGCGAAGACCGATTCATCGCATGATTCGATGAAGGTTGCGACGGTCTCGAGACGTTCGTTGAAGGCGGCGATGGCGGCATCTTTCTCGGGGTAGATCGACGCATCCGTGCTGCACGGCGCGCCGTGTTGGTAGAGCGTGGCATCGTGGTCAGACAGTTCGATGTCGCCACCTAGGATCTGCATTGCAACGCCGGCGTAGTAGGCCACATGGCCCAGCACAAAGGCCGGGTGGTTGATCGTCGTACCAAGACTGTCGGCGAACTGGTTCGCGTTGATGTCGTTGACGAGCATGCTTGCCCAGTGCGGCATGAATCTTGTTGGGCCAGCAATGGCTGTGCCTGTTGAAGTCTGGGTTACTGAAGTCTGTGTTGTTGAATATTCCATGTGTACCTCCTGCGGGACGGTCTGATCCTACAGGAGGTGGAGCGATGATTCGCACGTCAGTTGTTCAGTTGAAGGGGTGCGGAGCATCATTGCCCCACGCTTGAATCAGAACGGTGAGATCGGTTACGTCAACACGGTCAAGGGGCCCACCGGGCGTGTTGGCGATGTCTGCTTGGTCGAGTACGCATGGCCCCCAGGCGCGGAGCATGATCAATAGATCCTTGATGTCGACCATGCCGTCCAGCGAGAGGTCCGCCGTATAGCCGCAGTGGGCCAGTTGGTTCCGCGGCCCAATTTCGGTCCAGAATCCGGTCATGGCCTCTTCCACGTTGGACTGGCAGTCAATGGTCATTCGTCTCATGGCTACTTCGGCGAGCGTGTCGCTGTAGACCAAGTCGCTGGAGGTTGCGCTTCGGTTGCCCATCATTGCACAGGAGACCATGGTCAGCACGGAATGATCGCCGACGAATGCGACCGCGCCGAGTTTGGCGCGGTGTTGGACGAACACGCTGTTTTCAACCATCGCCTGGGCACCGCCGCTAACGAACAAGGCGCCGCCTTTGGTTTCCGAATGTGCTGCGAGGTTCGCTGAGAATACGCAGTGGTCGACTTCGATCCCAACATGGAACGAGTGCATCGCACCGACAGCGAGGTGGCAACCGCTTTCTGATTCATTGCGGTAGAAGTTGCACGTGCCGAATTGGCAGCTGGTCCCTTCTATTGAACTGAAGACATAGGCGCCGCCGCCATAGGACTGGGTTCTGTTTTCATGGAAGACGCAATTGTGCACCTGCATGTCAGCGCCATGGCCTAGATACAACCCTCCGCCTGTTTCGGGCGCATCGTTGCGAATGAAATCACACCGGTCGATCGTGGTGCCTTCGCACGCCCAGACAAACACGCCTCCGCCGTGGCTGAGCGAGCGGTTGTTGTGGAATCGACACCGGCTAATTTGCAGTCCGGGGGAATCTGTGGCGTTGATTGCGCCGCCAGACTTTTCGAAGAAGAACCGGGACTCCGGAGCGCGGCAGTGTTGGACATTGAGTTGCTCAAGGACAATGCTAGGGCTCTCGTCAATCAAGAAGCCACGATGTTCGCCGTTGCCATCGATGACAGTGCCACCTTCATCAACGCCGCGGATGATCAGGTGCGACTTCTGGCGGATGGTGAATGGGCCTTGAAAGGGGCCACCTCTGAGTTCAATGAGGTCGCCCTCCACAGCATCATCGATGGCCAATTGCAAGTCGTAGTACGTCGTCTGTCCGTCGATGCCGGTCCGTGTCGCTGTTTGAAGTTGCACGAGCACTTCGCCGCTAGGGCTGTTCGTTCCACCGCCGGCGGTGAATACGTTGCCAGGGTTGAACTCACCGAAACCCGCGTGGGCACTTGACGTTGCCGCCAACAGGCACAGCACTGAGAGTTGGATTCGCATGGTGTGTGGGGGCTCCTGGCCGCATCAAGGCGGTCGAATTACTACTAGCTGTGCGCTAGCCTGCCATTTGTGAGTCCTTGATTCGCAAAAACAGCCACAAATAGCTCAGGTGTAGATATTTGCGATGTTGCTCTGCCCTCAAGTCACTCCAAAGAAACACCCCCCGCTGAAACAGCGAGGGGTTGGGGACTTGATAAAGAAACACCCCCCGCTGAAACAGCGAGGGGTGTACGGGACAAGCGGATTGAGATGTCCGGTGAATGAACAAGCAGAGTCAGGAACGGCGTCTCCGGCGAGCAGCGATGCCAGCCAAGCCCAGCAGGGCCAAGGCGCCAGGGGCGGGTACAGCAGTGCCATCTAGGCGATAGGCGTAGTTCACGCCTGTTGACTGGGTGATAAAACCGAACGCGCCGGCCGGGTTGGCCTGTGCACCGGAGTTGTCGCCGAGATCGCTGTGGTATACACCGGTTTGCCCGTTTACGACATACGCATTTGCGGGAGTAATACCAATCCAGTAGCTACCAGCAGCCAGTTCAACACCGCCGAGATCGAAGCTGATGAGATCACCACCTCCGAGCCAGTCGCCGTTAGCTGAAGCTGTATCGAACCACATTGCAAGCACGTCGCCGTAGATGCTGGCACCAGCCGCATCTACCGAGCTGAAGATGCTGACGGTAAATCCGTCCACACCAGTAAGCCCTGCGTACCCGTTCCATCCACCAAGCACCATGGAGGCGCTCGAGAGATTCATGGCCGAATCGATCGTGAAGTCATCGAGTGCAACGACGTCATAGTCGGCGTATGCATCGAAGTCTTGGCTGGCCGAAACACTGCCACCGGCAGTACTCCAACCATCGAGCGAACCGATCTGGTCCATGATGACATCTGCCGAAGCAAATGCGGTTAGGGCGCACGTAGCGACGGCCGCAAGGCCGAAGTAAGTTTTGTTACGCATGTTTCTTCTCTTCCCTTCTCTTGAATCTTCCATTCACCGGATCTCTATGAAGTGACCCGATGCTTGAGGCTAAAGGGGATTCGGGCTGTTTCCAAGGGGGAAAGCCATAAAGTCGACATAAGCGGCACAGACAGAGCCGTTTATCGATCCTGAGCGTTCCTCAGAGCGATTTAGAAAGAAGCCCAAAACTACTGGGCGGCCCGCTTGAAAGCGGCTTTTCCTGCCTTGAGCCCGTACAAGAGGCCCCCATGACGAGTCAGCTGGAACTGTTCGTGCTGGGGGTCGCACAAGATGGGGGCCTGCCTCATTTGGGGTGCACGCAGCCTTGTTGCATCAATGCGCGGCAGTCGGGTCGGGTGGAGACGCCAGCGTGTATCGCCATTCGAAACGTCGATACGCGATCGCTCCTTTTACTGGAAGCGACGCCATCCATCACATCGCAAGTGGCACTGCTGCATGCATTGATTGGCACATCTCATGGCGAAAAGGCAATGGTCGACGCTATTGCTATCACGCACGCGCACACTGGGCACTACACCGGGCTCATGCATCTAGGCAAAGAGGGTGCAGCGACGGATCAAGTGCCAGTGCATGTCTCAACGGCAGTGGCCAATGTCTTGCAGACCAACGCACCGTGGTCAGGTCTTGTAGATGGGAACCACATTGCACTAGAGACGTTCGAGCCAGGCAGAACATTTGAGCCGCTCCAGGGCATTGCCATCGAACCTATCGCCGTGCCGCATCGCGATGAGTTGTCTGACACCATGGCATTCAAGGTGCACGGCGCACATTGCACCGCACTGTTTTGTCCCGACATTGACGCTTGGGGTTGCATGCTCGAGCCACTGCTTTGCGGTGTCGATGTCGCCTTTATAGACGGGACTTTTTTTGATGATGCTGAGTTGGACCAAGTCGGAAGCAGGCGGGATCGCCAGTCCATTCCTCATCCAACCATGATGGACACGATGCTCAGCATCGAATCTATGGGCAAGGCAAGGCCCCGTGACGTGCGGTTCATTCACCTCAATCACTCCAATGCGACCTTTCATGGTGGGAGGGCTGCACAAGAGCTGGCGGATCGAGGGTTTCGCGTTGCCAAGACCGGTGATCGCATTGATCTGTAAGGGGCCACATCCTGGTGGGGCGTGCAGTACCTGATGGCTCGGCGGCCCTGTAGGCTGTACCTCAATGTTTCTTCGATTGATCTATGACGACATGCTTGCCGAGGCGGCCTATTTGATTGGGTGCCAACGCACAGGTGAGGCAATTGTGATTGACCCCCAGCGTGATGTCGATCGATACCTCGACCTTGCTGCAGCGCACAAGCTTCGCATTACAGCGATTGCCGAAACACACATTCACGCCGACTTCTTATCTGGTGCGCGACAACTTGCCGAAGCGACGGGTGGGAAGTTGTACCTGTCCAAAGAGGGTGGTGAGGATTGGCAATACGGTTGGCTGCACACTCGCACGGACGGCGGGACATACAGCCATGTATTACTGAGCGATGGCGATCGTTTTCAAATTGGTGGCATTCAGTTCACCGCCGTACACACGCCGGGGCACACGCCGGAGCACTTGTGTCTCATGGTGACCGATATGGGCGGCGGTGCAGAAGATCCAATGGGCATGCTGACGGGAGACTTTGTATTCGTTGGAGATTTGGGGCGACCAGATTTGCTCGAGTCAGCCGCTGGTATGCAAGGCAGTCGGCTTGCAGGCGCACAAGACTTGCAGCAATCAGCCATGAAATTTCTCGACTTGCCTGACCATCTGCAGGTATGGCCCGCGCACGGTGCAGGTAGTGCATGTGGCAAAGCGCTTGGCGCGGTTCCACAGACTACGGTTGGATATGAGCGTCGACATAACACCGCATTGCAACTGGCGCCCGATGCCGATGCTTTCGTCAAAGGCATATTGGCGGGGCAGACAGCACCGCCGTTGTACTTCGCTCGTATGAAGAAGTTGAACCGCGATGGTGTGCCATTACTTGACACACTGCCTGAACCTACAGAATTGAGTCCTGCCGACATTCAGGCACTTGACACGTCGAGCACGGCCGTGCTCGACTTGCGATCGTGGGAGGCCTATCGGTCTGGGCACCTCGCGGGCTCCTTGCACATGCGCCGTGGTGCGTTCTTTGCCGCCGCTGGGGGTTCCTATGTGAAGCCCGATGAGTCTGTTGTACTGATCTGCGAGCCAGATGAAGTAGCCGCCTTGACGCGTGTACTGATTCGAATTGGTATCGACGATGTTGTTGGCTGGGCAACGCCTGCAAGCCTCGAAGCCGTGTTGGCCGAGGCCTCGAGGGCTACGCCCGAGATCAATCCCGACCAATTGGATGCGATGCTGTCTGCAGGCGCGACGGTGCTGGATGTTCGCTTTGAGGCGGAGCATGCAGAGATATCCATTGATGGCAGCGTGCTGGTGCCGTACACGCGTCTGCGTGAACGGCTCAGTGACGTCCCTGAGGGCGACCTTCTCGTGATGTGCGCCGGTGGTGTTCGCAGTGCGATGGCATGTGGCATGTTGGAACGCGCGGGTTATGCAGTGACAAACCTGCGAGGTGGTATGCAGGCTGTCGCGGCCCATCATCGCCGCATGGCAACATCTGGAGGCTGAACTCCCAAGGGTGTGAGCCTACGCTCTGGAATTCCCCATGCGATTTCATTGGCACGGTTCTCAAACGCTTGCACCGCCTCGCTTCAGCGGTGTGATGGGCTGGATTTCGTGGGCCGCTGCGACTCTGTTTGTCTTTTATCAACTTGTCGTGCAGAACAGTTACGCGGCAATGGACAGCACACTCCGTGTGGCGCTGGACTTGAACGTCTCGGCGTCGAGCATTGTCTCAGCGACATTTCTGATTGTGTACGGCTTGATGCAGGTGCCTGCAGGCATGATCCTCGACCGCTTAGGACCAGGTCGGGTCTTGCCAGTTGCGGCGGTGTTCCTTGCTAGTTTGACGTGGGGCTTTTCGTTCGTCGATGGCATGTGGTCGGCCATCATTTTGCGCGCTGCAATGGGGTTCTTTGCTGCATTTGCCTTCCCAGCTGCGGGGCTTATTGCCCGTCGGCGTTTGCCAGTTGCAGTCTTTCCATTGGCCATGGGGCTCATTGATGGTGTCTTTGGCTTTGGGTTGTGGGCGGGCGATGCCGGTGTAGCCGCGATGATCGAGTCAATGCACTGGCGCAGCATCATGGCTGTGCTTGGGCTCGGTGGTTTGGTGATGGCCATTGTGTGCTTCGTGTGCATTCCAGCTATTGGTGCATCGACTCGACCACCAGATGGATCGATACTGGGCGACATAAGGCGGTTGTTCGCTGATTCACAGGTGCGTCGGGCGGCCTTTGTCTACGCGATGCTCAGTGGCATTACATTCGGGTTCGCGGGGCTCTGGAATGTGCCTCTGCAGGAGGCGTGGGGGTTCACGCACAGAGAAGCCATGCAGTTCAATGGCTGGATTTTTGTTGGTTTGGGGGTAGGGGGGCCGGCGATGGGTGCCCTAGGCATGCGCATCGCTTGGCGTCGCCCGCTGTTGGTCGGCGGTGTAGTGCTGGCTCTAACGGGCGTGATGTTCTTGTTGTTCGCGCCCGCGCCAACAGATGCGTTGTTTCTTGACATTGTGCACGGCTTTGTGGGCATCGGCATTTCTGCGGGCATCTTGTGCTTTCCAATCGGGTGCCGCGATGTTGATCCCGCTCGCGTGGCGACCACAATTGGCTTAATCAACGCAGCAGGACTGCTTGCTGCGGCGTGCTTCCAGATTGTGCCGGGTTTGGTGCTGGGTCTTACACATGAGCCCAACTTGGTGGTGGTGCAGGTCGTGTTGTCTATTTTTGCCGTGGGGCTCATTGCTGCTATTGGAGTGGCGTTCAAGGTAACCAAGGGCATCGACCAGGCTGCTTGAGTCGCTTACTATGCGTCGCTTTGCCTGCCAGTGTGCAGGTGGAGGTGTCAACGAATGGACTGCGGACTCATTGGACGGTTGGGCGTTGGGAAGACCACGCTCTTTCAAGCGCTCACGGCGCACAAAGTGCCAGTGACGCCTGGCTCGATGAAGCCCAATATGGGCATTGCCGATATTACCGATGTGCGACTTGATCGCATTGCCGAATTCGTACCAACCCAGAAAGTGATTCCCGCGACAGTTCGCGTGGTAGACATTCCCGGTGTCCCCGGTGGAGGCGACACGCTCGGACAGGTGCTTGCGCACATTCGAACGGTTGATGCTCTGGCGCATGTCGTGCGGTGCTGGGACGATCCAGGTCTTGGTCCTGCGGATCCCGCCAGTGATATCGAGGCCATGGACAGCGAGTTACTGCTGTCGGATCTCGTTGTGGTGGAAGGTGCTATTGATAAAGCCTCACGCGCAGCTCGCGGCCAGGATGTTGATGCAAAGCAACGTCTTGCCGTCTTGACGAAGGCCGATGCATTGCTGCAGGAAGGCGAAGCGTTGCGCAGTGCCCATTGGGATGACACAGAGGAGGCAGTCCTGCGGTCGTACGGATTCATGACGGCCAAGCCGGTGCTGCTTGTGGCAAACGTATCGGAAGACGACATTGGTGGACGGTGCGCTGCCGCGGCGATCGTTCGTGATGCCAGTAGTGGGACGTCAGTGGAACTATGCGCGATGGTTGAGTCGGAAGTGGCTGAACTGGAAGCGGCAGATCGTGTGGAGATGCTTGAGTCGATGGGGCTTGTGCAGCCTGCAATTGGTGCATTGGCAGCAGGCATGAACGAGGTGCTTGGTTTGTCGACCTTCTACACGGCCGGAGACAAGGAAGTTCGTGCGTGGGTGATTCCCGCGCATTGCCCTGCCCCTGAGGCAGCAGGTGTCATTCACAGCGACATTCAACGCGGCTTCATTCGCGCAGAGTGCTTTGCATGCGATGAGCTCTTTGAGTTTGGCTCAGAAAAGTCCATCAAAGAGGCGGGGCGGCTCCGAAGCGAGGGCAAGGGCTACGCCATGCAAGATGGCGATGTGGTGCATTTCCTTTTCAACGTGTAAGTGCGTGTGCTGCTTTCTTGGAGGTCGCCCGCGGGCATCTCAGGTTTCTGCGTGGCATAGTGCCCCAAGGCATCAACCTGATGGGAGGCGTCCATGCACGAGCTATCGTGTAAGCGTTTGATGATTGTGGCCATTGCGGCGATAGGAACCTGGTGTTTGCTTGACCAGCCATCGCCAGTGTGGTTCTAAGTGGTTGCTGTGTGGGTCTACTGGCTTGTCATGCTCACAGCATTCATCAAGTGTTCTGGGACAGACGATTCAGAGGAGGGCACATGAGCCACAAGGCCCACTGTGCGCATTGAGCACCACGAATGGCTCAATGAAACACAAGCTAGGACGATCGGTGTTCGCTCGTGCCCCCGGGCAACGGCAAGCAGATGGGTCAACGTGCACTTGTACAGCGGCACACTTGCCCTGAGCCTCCCCAAAAACAAACCACCTCCAGCCCAATGGACTGGAGGTGGCGGAAGAGAAGAGAAGGAAGTCTGTATGTGACGAGGCGTCAAACCCGTTGCGTGTTCGCCATCGTCTTCAAGAGGTTTATCGGCCTCCTCCTGTTGATAAGTGAAAACTTATTGGGACGTTCATGTCTGTGGCGATTGGCGGCACAAACGCCCCACAGCCGTGGATAACAGTCCCAACTCATGGCTTGACAGGTGCTTTGGGGTACATGTCAACAGGGGTGGATTGTGAGCCTTGAAGTGCCTGTTTGGCCCAACTCCTTGGGGTTTCGTCAGTTGCATTTTTCTTCAAAAAACTCAAGCCTACATGTATTTTTGGCCCTCATGCCCTTGCTCCTAAGGGCTCCCCACGCCAGCATGCCCAATTGGAGTATCCCAATGGCCCTGATGCTTGCCCTAGATGAAGGAACAACCAGTTGTAGAGCGATCGTCTTCAATGAGGACGCCGCGGTGAAGGGGCTCGCCCAGTCCCCTATTGAGCAACACTTTCCAGAGCCTGGGTGGGTTGAACATGACGCCCTAGAGATCCGGGATAAGCAACTTGCCGTCGCGCAGCAGGCGATGGCCCAAGCTGGCGTTGGGCAACGCGATATAGCGGGCATTGGCATCACCAATCAACGCGAAACCGTTGTCATTTGGGACCGCAGTACGGGCCAGCCCATCTATAACGCCATCGTTTGGCAGGACCGCCGCACAGCAGACCGCATGGCGACGCTCAAGGCGGATCCGGCCATGTCTAGGGAACTGCGGGCAAGAACAGGCCTTCTGGCAGATCCATACTTCGCTGCGTCCAAAGCACAGTGGCTGCTTGACCATGTCGATGGGGCGCGGTCAGCTGCGGAGGCTGGGCAACTGGCCATGGGCACGATTGAGTGTTGGCTGCTGTGGTGCCTGACCGGTGGTCAGGTGCATGCCACTGACGCAAGCAACGCGTCACGAACGCTGCTGTACAACATTCACGATCGCTGTTGGGATCCAGAGTTGTTGCGTTGCTTTGAGATTCCCGAGGCCCTTTTGCCTCAGGTCGTTCCCTGTTGGGGCAACCTTGGCGAGGCGAACGTTCAGGGCCTCGATGGAATTGGCGTTCGAGGCATGATCGGCGATCAGCAGTCCGCACTGCTTGGGCAAGGTGCTGTCGCTCGTGGGCAGGCCAAGATCACATATGGCACTGGCTGCTTTCTATTGTTGAATACGGGCGACGAAGCAGTCACATCCAACAATGGATTGCTGACCACGATTGGTTGGATGTCTCCTGATGGTGCTGTGACCTATGCGCTGGAGGGCAGCGTATTCATGGGCGGCGCAACTGTGCAGTGGCTCCGCGATGGCTTGGGAATCATCGCGACGGCCCAAGACGTCAGCTCGCTCGCTGAGAGCGTGCCCGATACAGGAGGCGTTGTGTTGGTGCCCGCATTTGTGGGTCTTGGTGCGCCGCATTGGAACGCCGATGCGCGAGGGGCACTACTAGGTATGACCCGCGGGACGACGCATGCCCACATTGCTCGTGCGGCTCTAGAGGGCGTTGCGTGTAGCGTGCACGACTTGCTGCATGCCATGGAACAGGATGCAGGCGTGAAGTTGTCGGCGCTGCAAGTCGATGGTGGGGCGTCGGCGAGCAATCTGCTCATGCAGATGCAGGCCGATTTGCTGAATGTGCCCGTGGTTCGCCCAACAATGCTTGAAACAACAGCGTTTGGCGCAGCCGCTGCAGCAGGGATGGGTTCTGGCGTCTTCGATGGCCCCTCATGCATTGCAGAGCATGGGACTATTGACCGACAGTTTGAACCGAATCATGATGCCCAACAGGTGTCAGGCGTCATTGCCCGCTGGCAACGAGCGGTGCATCGAAGCCGAAGCTTGGAGAGTGACTGATGCGACGCGAAAACCACATGCATGCAGCGACATCTGGGGAGCCCTTTGACGTCATCGTCATTGGTGGCGGTGCCACCGGGCTGGGATGCGCAGTTGATGCTTCCACGCGTGGGTATCGAACACTGCTGTTAGAGCAAGTTGACTTTGCCAAGGGAACCAGCAGTCGATCGACGAAACTCGTTCACGGTGGTGTTCGATATCTGCAGCAGGGGAATATTTCATTGGTGCGAGAAGCGCTGCATGAACGAGGCGTGATGGCTCATAACGCGCCCCACTTGGTTCGTAACTTGGCCTTTATCGTTCCGCGATACAAGTGGTGGGAGGGCCCTTTCTACGGCGTTGGCCTGAAGTTGTACGACTTACTTGCGGGCAAGTTGAACCTTTCGCCATCAAGGATTTTGAATCACGATCGAACCATGGAGGCGATTCCCAACCTAGAGCCCGAGGGCCTTGATGGTGGGGTTGAGTACACCGATGGGCAGTTTGACGACTCGCGCATGTGTGTGTCGCTGGTGCGGACTGCTCAAGATCACGGCGCAGCAATGTTGAATTACGCAACCGTCGTGAAGTTGTGCCATGACGAGCGTGGGCACGTGTGCGGTGTCAGATTTCGTGACGAAGAGTCCGGGGATGAACATGAAGTTCACGGCGCAGTGGTCATTAACGCCACTGGCGTCTTTGCCAATGCAATTCGTCGCATGGATGAGCCTCAAGCCGAGTCGATTGTGGAGCCAAGCCGAGGTGTGCACTTGGTGCTCGATGGGTCATTTCTTCGTGGGGACACAGCAATCATGGTGCCACACACCGATGATGGACGCGTGCTGTTCGTCATTCCGTGGCATGGGCGTTGCTTGGTAGGCACGACTGACGCCGAGGCGCCCAAAGCCTGTTTGGAACCACGTGCAACTGCAGAGGAAGTAGAGTTCATTCTGCGTAATGCTGCGAGGTATTTGGATCGCGATCCAACTCAAGATGATGTCTTGAGTGTGTTTGCGGGGCTTCGACCGTTGGTGCGCAAGGCTGGGCAGGCTACGAAGAAGATCTCACGCGAGCATGAGGTCCTTGTCTCAGGCTCGGGACTCGTAACGATCGTCGGGGGAAAGTGGACCACGTATCGAAAGATGGCCATGGACACGCTCGATCATGCCATCGATGTGGGGGGGCTAGAGCGTCGCGAGTGCGTGACGGAGTCGCTTCGTCTTCGCGGCTGGATGGAATTCGACGATACGACGGCTGCATTGGGCGATTGGCGGCACTTCTATGGGGCGGATATCGACGAGGTCGAGGTTGCATGTGATGCGATTGAGGGTGGGCACGAATTGCTCGATGCCGCACTTCCGTACCCACGCGGAATCGTCGTGCACGCCGTTCGGCATGAGCATGCTCGTACGGTTGAGGATGTGCTCGCACGTCGGACGCGGGCACTGCTACTTGATGCTCGGGCGAGCAGCCGTTGCGCGACGCAGGTTGCGCACATCATTGCCGCTGAATTGGATCGGGATGAGGCATGGCAGGCCGCTGAAGTAGCGGCCTATGAATCCCTCGCCCGGGGCTATCAGTTGTAGGCCTTCAATGGGGGGCTGACATCATCGCGGATGTTTGCATTGGGACTATCGAGCCCCGGCGTTCACGGTCCCCGCACGCGGTGGTGCCAGTGTCGATGACTTGTTGTCAGTGGGATCAACAACCTGCACACGGCCACCTGCCGTGTGTCCAGCTCCCGCGGTGACGACAGTTGCACCATCAGCATTGCGATAGGCCGCTGCGCCACCTTGGCCCTCGGCACTTGCACCCGTAAGCACGACGGGCATGCCCTGGGTGTCCATCAAGTTCAACACGCCGCCAGTGCCAGTGCCAGCGAGCATTGCCATGGTTCGTCCGTCTGGACCAAGCAGCGCCGTCATGGGGCCACTGCCTGAGCGGATCAACACTGTGCCATTTTCGCCGCGGAGGTCGAGTCGTCCACCCAAGCTTCGGCCTCGCATGACCGCCGTGGGCGTACCGCCGTGGCCAGCAACGAAAGCGCCAGCACCGGCAGCTTCCATTGACATTGCCGCAGCGCGCAAGCCAGCGCGATCGAGAATCTCGACAGCCGGCACGCTTCCATCAGATCCCGCGACCAGTCGAACACTACCCGCCTCGCCCGTACCTAATTCAATGGCTCCTGAGCCGCCGCTTGCGAACATGGTCAAGCCGCCACTGCCTGCCCCAAGTAGTGGCTCATCACGGTGCGATGCAAGTGTGACGATGTCTCCGTCGCCAGTGAGTGTGGTTCGTGCGCCGCCCGCATCCACGCGTAGCGCGGCTGTGCCTTCGCCAGCGACTGTTGCCGAGACGACAGCTTCATCTGGTGCTACGTCGAATCGAATGCCGCTGGTGTCACCTGCTAGCAGCAGGCTTGTATGGCCATCCATTGTGCTTGCATGCAGGACCTGTGTGTCGGCGTGCTCGATGTGAAATGAGCCATCGCCCAGCAGTAATGCAGTGTCGTTCGTGCCAAGTGCGATGCCTTCATTACTGAAGTCCATCTGGGCATGCATCGACGTAATGGCACTGTTGCTGTACGACGTGTGATCGTTGTCAAAGATGGACTGGCCGGCATCAGCGACCGTTAGTCCATTCTCGTTCAGGAGGACGTTGGTTGAAACAAGGACACCTTTGGCGGTCAATGCAGATACATGCCCATCGTGCCTAGCAGTGAGCGATCCGAACTCGCCTGAGAGCCTCAGGCTATTGTCGCCTTGGGCGTTCTGAACATGTACATCGCCACGAATCGTCAGTCCGTTGGTTTCTACGTTTGCAAGGGCTGTTCCGTCGGCATGCCACAAGGCCAACTCGCCACCTTCATTCGTTGCCCAAAGTCCGGCGTTGGTTGTACCGTTGTTTGACCAGACGGCTACGTCGCCGCCATGGTCGTTGCCTGCCAGCCGGAGGATGTTGCCGCCCTGAGGCGTCCACAGGTCCAGACGTCCACCCATCGAATCGGCACCCAGTGCAAGCACAGTGCGGCCCTCGGCATTGACGATGTCCACGCGTTTGGTTCGAAGGTGATCCGTTGCGGTCACGGACGCTCCCATCAGGACAGCCAAGCCGATGCCTGCGAAGAATGTTGCGGGCAACCCAACGAGCAATCGTCGTCTTGTGCGGTGGGCAGCGCGTTCGAGGTGAGCAAGTCGTTCATTGATGTTGTGCATGGTGAAACGCTCTCGTATCAGGAATTGAGTCAGCCCCAAGCGGGCTTGGCAGGCGTGGTCGACCACGCCCTTGCATAGATATCGGTCGGAAGGGCCAGATAGGCCGGATAGTCTTGGCGAGCTGCGTTGACAGCGTCGAGGTCAATGTCGACCAACGCGAGTTCGTCTTCGGTCTGCAGCACCATATCGCCACGTGGGGACACCGCAATGCTGGGCCCCCCAAGAGGGGTGCCCCCTTCGGGACCCGGGCGATTGACACTCAGTACCCAGCACCCGGTGGTCATGGCGTTGGCCCGCCAAGTTGTTGTCCATGTGTCAAGCGTGCTGGGTTCAGTGGCCCGAGGATTGAGAATGACATCGCACCCGTGAGCCGCCAGATGCTGGCACCCGAAGGGGCGGTTATTGTCGGAACAGATCTGCAAACCCACTCGCATACCAGCGAGAACGCATGGCATGGGCGGATCTTGCCCCGCGAGGTAGTGATCTGCCTCCCAAAATCCAGGCTCATCGGGAATGTGTACTTTCCGGTAGTGCATGACCTGTTTGCCATGGGCATCAAAGCACACTGCGGTGTTGAATCGGTTCCCTGCCTCGTCCAGGCAAATGCCCCCGCCCACAAGGGCAATGCCGGCATCTTTCGCCGCGGTCCCCTGCATGCTGCAACGCGGTCCATCGAGGGGCTCAGCATGGTCCGGATGGGCGTCCTTTGTCGCAGGTGCCCATGGGAGGCTGGGAATTTCAGGGAGGCACACCAAATCCGCG
>JABAAC010000039.1 GCA_014238965.1 Phycisphaerales bacterium
ACTGACATTGGTAATTGGAAACCTACTAAGTACGCCCTGCTCGACACCGCGGTAGTACCCAACGTCCTTTGCTGCGGCGTAGTCGTAGCCCATGCCCTCAAGGAAACGGTCGCGAAACCACTCGATGGCCTCAAGCGATTCAATCTCCTCAAGTGCAATCACATCGGCATTGATCGCCTTGATCGAGGCTGCCAACTCCTGACATCGCTCAAACGAAGTCGGGCCAGGATTGTCGCCGAAGTCGTCGTACTCCCCTTGCAGAGACGGGTCGTCCTGCTGGTCGAAGAAGTTGAGCATGTTGTAGGACGCGACACGAATCGTGCCGTCCAGGCGAGGCATGGCCTCGGTCAGTCCAAACTTGTGATGAGGCGATGGCGAGAGAAGCACCGCAAGCAACGACAGGGTGGTGATGATCATGGCAGTTATGGTAGCCGAGGCTCAAACGATCGTCGTGCACCCATCTGCGACACACTACTGCGGCACTGATGGGGCCTCTACTGTTTCGATTTCCCCGCGGACGACGCAGCATCTACATCCGAGCGATGCCGCAGGATCCCTCCGTGATCAGCGTCGTTGTTGTAGAAGAGGAAAGCTGAAATCTCTCTTGCATCACTAAACGCAACCGGACCGACGCCCTGCTCAAGAAACATGTACTTCTGAGCACTCACGGAGGCGGGTCCGACACTTCCTGAATAGGACACGCACACCAAACGCGTGTCATGTTCACCCATCGGCGTCTTGACTCGCCAACCACCAAGATCTCGCCACGTACAGGTAACCTTTCCAGAGTGTGTCACCACACTGGGATCACCAACATCATAGATCTTGACCGTGATTTCTCGTGATGCAGTCTTTCCCGATTCAATTCCTTCCAGCACAAGTGGCTCGGGCGGGTTCAGTCGAATCAGCAAACCGTCGGCCACTGCCACTTCAGTTGGAATCACAACGCCTTCACCCTTGCGTTCACTCAAGTATCTCGTTGCGCCATCCGAAACCGTCATCATCCAACCACCACCGCGGCTTCCGACAGGATGGCCGGGCTTGCGAGTTGTCGGCTTCATCGCCAGCGTGGCCGTCTTGCCTGCATCGACCGGCCGGTCGTACAGCAACTCAACATCCCGTAGTGGATACCACTGCGAGGCATCGCCCAGGGGCGGAACATGGGGTGCGGGGCGAAGGACGACGCCCG
The DNA here is from genome assembly GCA_014238965.1 of Phycisphaerales bacterium. Taxonomy (GTDB): domain Bacteria; phylum Planctomycetota; class Phycisphaerae; order Phycisphaerales; family SM1A02; genus JABAAC01. Next base: position 1,190 of record JABAAC010000039.1, read on the forward strand.
GTAATTGCGTTCGAATTTGGCTTACGTCTGCTGGCGTAAGCTCTTTGGCCTTGTCCAGCCCGTCGTCTGCAAACCCTGTGGCAGCAATACCCAGCACACCGGCAACGATTGTCTTGAGTCGATTCATGCCCACAGTATCGCCAGTAAACAGCGGTCCAGCAACTGCACGAGCCCGGCGGCGGCGGTATCCTCACAGCGGCCAACCGGCCGGTGGAGCAACGGAATGCTGGACTGGATCAATACATGGAAACGATCCGCCATGGGCTGGGTGGGGATTGTCGGCCTGATTGCCTCAATGGTCATTGAGCCAGTCGACACGGATCTCCGCTTTATAGGCATCACCATGAGCCTTGCCATGATCTGCTTGGCCATACCTTCGCGTGTGTGGGCGGGCTTTCGCACATGGTGGGAGGAATAGCCCTCAAG
>JABAAC010000176.1 GCA_014238965.1 Phycisphaerales bacterium
CCTTGGGAACCCTGTGAACCTTGGCTGCCCTGTGAACCTTGGGAACCCTGTGAACCTTGGCTGCCCTGTGAACCTTGGGAACCCTGGCTGCCTTGAGTGGCCTGGGAGCCAGAAGCTCCCGCTGACGTTCCAGCACGAGACGAACCGCCAACGCCCAGCCCGGTGGACATGGCTGGGGGTACCCACTGCCCTATTGGTGGTCGATTGGGCCGGACCCCTGTTGGTACCGGAGGCACAATGGGCGTCAACCGTTCAGTGTGCACCCGCGCAAGCAACCGCTCCTCGGGTTCAGCCTCCGCAGCCGTCTTGGGTGCACTCTCACATGCGCCAAGCACACTTGCGAACACCACTACAAAGATCAACTTACGGATGCTTGCCATGGGGATCCGTTTCCTTTAACCATTGCGATAATCGACCGCGCGACACCTCTAACTGCCTGCCGACCTGCCCGAGCTGCCGAAGTCGAGATGCGTCGGCGTGCCAATTACGAAACAGTTCAACACTCATCGATTCCGTTCCCGCTGGCAAACAACTCGACGCGTGCGCAGACAACCACGCCAAAGCCTTTGAAGAATAACGCTTGGCAGCCTTGTCGTTTCTGGCAAGAGCCTTCTCCACGTTTACGACATCTTGAACACAGACAATCAAATCGTCGAGCGATCTCACCTTTGCCCGAGCCTTGTTCAAGACCTCAAGACGTCGCTGCGAGTCTTCATCGCCAAGCGTATTGTCACGAATCCAATGTTCAATGGGCGAAAGGCCCCACCACACGCCAAGCAGCGATGGATCCAACAGCTCATTTTCCCATCGCGTCAGATCCGATCGATCACGCAATCGCTCACAGAACGTATCTCGCAAATCGCCGGCGGTTTCATCTGGCACATTGGTGAGAGACCACGCTTTCGTCGCAGCACCCATCTTTTTTAACAAGGCCCCCGGCGAGAACGACATCAACTTGGCTGCAATTGCCTCTACACGCCTCCGAACACCACGGGGATCATTCGCAGCACGCAGGACCGTCACAGCAGCGTCCTCACCGCTCCCGCCAACGCCTGTACTGACATCAGCATCACTCTGGCTAGGAGTCGTTGCCGCATCACTTCCATCAACCGCCCCACCCGACGATGGCGCCGCTCCCGATGCTGGTTCAACTGAGGGCTTGTCTTCAACTGAAGGCTTGTCTTCAACTGAAGGCTTGTCTTGAACTGAGGGCTTGTCTTCAACTGAAGGCTTGTCTTGAACTGAGGGCTTGTCTTCAACTGAAGGCTTGTCTTGAATTGGAGGCACGCTCGGCGAGGGCACAAAGCCCGTTCCGCTGCCAAGGCCACCCAAGCCCGCAGAAGGGGGCTCCACATCGACCGCAACAGGACTGGGTACTGCAACTTCATCCGGAGCAATAGGCATTGCCTGTGGCGACTGCCTCGCTCCACCGGGCGATCCACTTGATGCCACGGCCTCCTCCGAGGCAGTCATCTCTGCACGTTGTGTCAACCAAAGCAGCGCCGCAATCACCACGACAGCAAGCCCCACCGCAACAAGTGGCGCAACATTGCGTCGCCGTTTAGTGGGCTGCCACTGGGAGGCCGCGTTGTCCTGTTGACCCGAAATGCGATCAGATGCATTCGCCTCTGGCTCAATGCCAATCACTGCCGGGGCAGTCAAGCTCGGAATATGATCGCCCCTGGCATCGCGAAGATCTTCACGTCGCCACGAGTGATCGAGCGTCTCGATCAAACCGCCTCGCGTCAGGGTCATGATGTCCAGCCCGCGAGCGACGTGACTCAAGCCCACGCCCCACTGCAAATGCAGCGCTTCATCCGGACACATGTGCTCGACAAGGCCGAACAACGCTTGACGCATGGGCCCATCATCAACCAGTCGAATCGGCATTGCCCCTGGGCGAATCAAATCTGCAAGCCTAAAGACATCTCGGTCAGTTGACGCGAAGGGGTCATTGGACAAGGCCAATGTGGCGGCGGCCCCGGTGCCAAATGCTGCAGAATCCCACACCGCATGTGGCTCTATGAGGTGCCGCGCCATACGGCGGCCGTGTGCTTGCCAATCTTGCGGCGAGAACACCAAAGACCGCAACTCAACTGTGGGCCGTCCAGCATCATCCTGTGCACCTGTAAACCAACGTGTCACGGCTATTCGACCCCCGGGCAGGGTCCGAACCAACATTGACATGGCGTGGCTGGCCACTTCAGCAGAGGGGCCCACTTCGGCAACTCCACTGGCCATTGGATCGAGCGCTGCCAACTCGGCCTCGCTTACTCCCGGCGACGCTGCGAGCATGCGGTAGCCATGCCGTGATCCGAACGCATGGACGTCCAATTGCAGCGTGTCAGTCATTCGAGTGATGCTCCATCCTTGACCAATCGCTTCAGACACCACTGAAGTGGCCGGACAATGCCCGACGCATTCTTATCCGTTGCCGGCCGCAGCTGCCCGAGGGCGTCGGCCCGTGACCGTACGGCCGAAGCTGCAAACACCCGGAATGCCCCACCGTCACGAACCAGCCCCGGCAGATAGTGATCCACAAACGCCCGTGCAGAACCAACTTCACGAATGTGCCCGATGGCAACGTCGCATTTGGTCAACACGATCGCAACGGGGACTTCCACATCTCCGGCGGCTGCCTGCACACGGCGAAGCGCACTCGACACTCCAAATTCGGCATCGACAGTTGCCTCCACGCCACCTTGCACTGCTGCTATCGGGTCGAGCAAGACCAGCACAGCCGCGGCCTGATCAACATACGCACGCAATATTCGAGCAGCCTCGTCCTGGGCATCCTCAACAAATGCCCGTCGAAAGACCTCGCCGGGATAATCCAAAACGCGGAGCACCCACTCATGCGTGCCATATCTGATTTCCAAGTTGGACCACGATTGGGCGAGCGTCGCCTCAGGCCACTGTCCGGCCTCCATGCGCGCGACACACTCCATGAACCGCTGATGCGAGATGCCATCAACCGCGCGAGCAAGCAACCCATCGCGTTTTTGCCAAAGCGCTTCGTACAGCCGTGCAAGAAAGACGGTCTTCCCTGCCCCTCGACGACCAAGCACCACAATTCGATCTCGGGAATCGTCGCCCCCCACCGCCGCTTCGAGGTCGTCCTTAGCCTTGGACTCTGTGAAGTCAAAGACGCCGCTCTCGGATCGCATACGAACATCGGTCTCAGGGTCGAACGGCATGGTCATGACAGGCTCACAGCACCCTCGAGTATACGTGGCCCAAGGGCATCACTCTGCAGCCCAAAGCCGCTCAGACTGTTTTCGATTGGCCCCCGGCGGAATAGTTGGGCGATTCCTTCGTGATCTGGATGTCATGGGCGTGCGACTCGACGAGCCCTGCTCCGCTGACTCGCACAAATCTGGCCCGTGCCCGCAGTGCCTCGATCGTCTGGCACCCGCAATAGCCCATCGCAGACCGCAGCCCACCGACCATTTGATAGGTGAATTCTGACAAGGTGCCACGATACGGCACCCGGCCTTCGACACCCTCGGGCACAAACTTGCCCATGTCGCGAATCTCGCCTTGGCCGTATCGATCAGCTGAGCCTTGGCCCATAGCACCAAGACTGCCCATGCCGCGATAGGCCTTGAACCGACGACCACCGTGAATGATGAGTTCCCCAGGACTCTCCTCTAGCCCCGCAAAGAGCGAACCGAGCATGACGCTTTCTGCGCCGAATCCGATGGCCTTAGCCATGTCACCACTTTGCCGGATGCCACCATCTGCGATCACTGGAATGTCGGCTTCTGCACAGGCCAAACAAGCCTCCGCAATAGCGGTCAACTGGGGCACGCCCACGCCGCTGATAATACGAGTTGTGCAAATTGAACCTGGACCAATGCCAACCTTCACTGCGTCGGCACCCGCTTCGATGAGGTCCGCTGCGGCCTCTCGTGTGGCAATATTGCCGGCGATGACATCAATGTCATGCCTCGCTTTAATGTCACGAACCGTTTGGAGCACATTTTCACTGTGTCCATGGGCAGTATCCACCGTGATGCAATCAACTTCTGCAGCTACGAGCGCTTCTACTCGCTCTGGATCAAGCACACCAACGGCCGCGCCAACACGAAGTCGCCCTCGGGAATCGCGACATGCATTAGGGTGCCGCCGCACATTCTCTATGTCACGCATGGTGATTAAACCCGCCAGCGTGCCGTCTGGATGAAGGAGCAGCAATTTCTCAACGCGACCGCGATTCATCCTCTGTTCTGCGGCAAGCAACTTGATGTCTGGGGTGCCCGTAACCAAGTTGTCGCAGGTCATCACATCACCGACTCGGGCATCAGATGACTCAACAAAGGAGATATCACGCCGAGTCAAAATGCCTGCCACAGCACCCCGGCTTGTGCCATCGACCGTGACGGGAAATCCCGATACTCCAAACTGCGTCATGCGTTCAGTTGCAAATCGCACCGTGTCGTCGGGGCGCAGCGTGATAGGGTCGACGATAATGCCGTTCTCTGAACGCTTCACACGCGAGACCTCGCGTGCCTGCGCCTCTGGAGCAAGGTTCTTGTGGATCACGCCGAGCCCACCCTCTTGGGCAAGTGCCACGGCGAGATTCCCTTCAGTGACTGTGTCCATCGGGGCTGACAGCACCGGAATATTCAAGCGAATCCGCTTCGTGAGGCGTGTGCTCGTATCCGTGGCGTCGGGGGTGATGTCGCTGCGCTGTGGCACTAGCAACACGTCATCGAAGGTGATGCCTTCGGGTATGTGGAGGGGCTCCATCTGTAGATGATGGGCAACATCGCTCTGGCTGTCAAGGTTTAGCGCCCAATACAACCAATGCGATCCCATCAGTGGCCCGTCACGGCCATCAAGAAGGGTGCTACGATGTGTGATACCGCCATCTTTCGCAGGAGAGCAGTCCAACCGTGTCCGTCGACATGCACATCGAAACCCGCCTTGTTCACCATGACACTGGCACTGAAGCCGGTGCTGGCGAAGCAATCTTCCGCAAGTACCTCAAGGCCTGCATCACGCACGGCGCTTCAGACCTGCACCTGAAAGCGGACTCGCCACCCAAGATTCGGGTGCGAGGCGAGCTCCGTCCACTTGAAGCGCCAGCGATGGAACGTGAACAGTGCTTCCAGATTGTGCGTGACGTCCTTGATGATGGCCAGTACGGCCTCTTCACACGGCGTGGTCAATTAGACATCGCCTACGAGTACGACGAGGACTGTCGCTTCCGTGTAAACGTCTTCATGTCACGAGGCAGAGTCTCATTTGCCTGCCGACTGATCACATCTGACGTCAAGACATTTAACGACTTGCATATTCCCGAAGTGCTTGGCCAAGTTGCCATGGCTGCAAATGGACTCATTCTCTTTGCCGGCGTCACCGGCAGCGGCAAGAGCACATCGATTGCGGCCATGCTGCAGCATGTCAACGAGCGCAAGCGATGCCACATTGTGACCATCGAAGATCCCATTGAGTATATTTTCAATGAGGTCAAATCAACGATCAATCAGCGTGAAGTGGGCATCGACTGCCTCAGCTTCGATGAAGCACTCCGGGCTTTAGTTCGTGAAGATCCCGATGTCGTGCTCGTTGGCGAAATGCGAGATAAGGAAACGTTCGAAGCTGCTATTCGAGCGTCCGAAACTGGCCACTTGGTGTTTGGCACGATTCACGCCTCATCGGCATGGCAGACTTTTGGCCGCATATATGACCTCTTTGACGAAGGGGAAGTGCCGCAAATTCGCAAACTACTCGCCTACAACGTCCGAGCAATCGTCTATCAAAAACTCCTTAAGACACTTCGCAAAGATGTCCCACGTGTTCCGGCAGTGGAGATCCTGCTAGGTACACCCATCGTGCAAAAGTACGTGTTCGAGGCACGCGAAGGCGAGTTGCTTGAGGTCATCCGCAAGAGCACAGAAGAAGGGATGATCGACTTTACGCAGTCGCTAGTAAACCTTGTTGAAGCAGAGTTCATCCACCACCGCGTTGCCCTAGATGCAACGCCTCGACCAGAAGAACTCAAAATGCGACTCAAGGGCATTTCATGATCGAGCTCATGCTGGCTGCGGACAGCTCCGTTTTTCTACTGAGCCCATGGAAGCCAATTCTGTTTTGGGCAGCCTTTGCAGGCTGGGGCTGGCTAGTTGGATGCCGCCTCTTCCCCGATGCAACGCGGCTTCGCCAAGGCCAATACGGCTGGGCCTGGGCATGGATTCTTATGGGATTCGCCGGTCTCGTCGTCATGCTGCTTGGATGGCGGTTCTACGTATCGTTCTTTGCTGGAATCATCGTGATGCTGGCGCCCATCCTGGTCTATTGGAAAATTCGCAACGGCCTCGTCGATGACTCCCAAAAGTTTAGGCTCGCCCTAAAGAGGGATCCCGCAAGCAAAGCCAAACGCGTTGCAAAGAAGGCTGCAGCCAATGCACAACTCCAGTTCGCGGGGCCTGCCGGGGACATACCAGTGCCGGCCAAAGATGATGCACTTTTGGGCACATGGCTTCAACTGGAACAACTATTGCTGCCCGCATTGACCAGCGGAGGCAGTCGCATCGACCTTGCTCTAAGTAGCGGCGGCCTCGCATCTACTTGCATGGTGCATACCGTTCGGACGCGACAAGAAACAATCCCCGGCGAAGACGGCATGCGTGTCATTAACTTACTGAAGGAAATGGCTGGGCTAGACCAAGCGGAAATGCGAAAACGACAAACCGCACGACTGCACCTTTCTGGCGAAGTAGGGCGACACACCATGGACTTGACCATTGCCGGGTCAAGCAAAGGCCTCTCTGGACGTCTGGACATAGATCGCGACGCACGGCCAGTCATGACCGCCGAATCACTTGGCCTTCTTCCAAAACAAGTGGACACACTCAAGGAGCTTGTGCCAGAAGAGGAACGGCACGGCATTGTGCTTATTGGCGGGCCGCCAAACAGCGGGCTGACCACAAGTGGCTATGCCCTGACAAGCATGCACGATGCATATCTGTCCATGATCAAAACGCTTGAGCTCCAGATCGAATCTCGCCTTGAAGGCGTCGACCAAGTGCTCTTTGATCCACATTCAGGTGAAAGTGATCACGCTACAAATCTACAATCTATCTTGCGACGCGATCCCGATATTGTTTTAGCTGAAGTGCTCGATGCCGAAACCGCAATAACCTCAGCGCGATCGGGAGAAGACTCCACGTTGCAATTTTTATTGATGCGAGCTGGCTCCTCTGCGGAAGCCATTCGCGAATGGGTCCGGATGGTTGGCGATGTTCCACTGGCGGCCAAAGGGCTGCGAGTGGTTCTTTCACAACGACTCGTCAGGGTGCTTTGCCACGACTGCCGTCAGGCTGTCAAACCAACGGACCCCAAACGCCTTGGCCTCGCCGAGGGCGCGGTGATTTACCGCGGTGGCGGCAAGGTGCAGGTCAAAAACCGTGTGGAAGAATGTCCTACGTGCAGAGGGACCGGCTACACCGGCGTCACTGCGATCTTTGAAGTGATGCACATCACCAATGACATTCGTCGACTATTGACCAACGGAGACCTCAAAGGCGCGATGGCGCAAGCGCGTCGCGACCGAATGCTGTTGCTTCAGGAGTCAGGCCTGCGCCGCGTTGCCGAGGGCATCACCTCTCTTGAAGAGGTGCAGCGGGTGCTCGCACCACCAAAGAAGGCCAAGCCCAAGCAGGGAGCTGCGTCGTGATTGTGCTCTTCAACTTGATCATCATCGGACTTGTTGTGCTGATCGCATACTGGTGGTCCAACGAGGGCGCCTTTAGTGCTCTTTTGCATCTGGTGTGTGTCATCGCGGCAGGCACTATTGCGTTTGCTGTATGGGAGCCAATAGTCTTTGGTGTGCTGTCAGTAGACGGTGCATTCGGCGGCCTGCTGCCAGGCTCGGTGCTCCTTGGTGTATTCATCGTTGCGTTGCTGATCCTGCGAAAGTCAGCGGACTTGATCGCCCCTGACGCAGCGCTATTGCCTGAAGCCGCCAATGCAGTCGTTGGCGGAGTCTTTGGCGCCATGTCTGGCGTTCTGACTGTAGGCATTCTGGTTGTTGGCACGGGGTTCATTCATCAGCCCCTTAAGCTGCTTGGCTATTCCGGCTGGAGCCGGCAGTCCAACGGGTCTGCGAAACAAGGCATGGTGCGTCCGCCTGCGAACAGCCTTTGGCTTCCTGCGGGCCAGCTGACCATGGACTTCTTCGAACTGGTCAGCACAACGACGTTTCGGCCCGACATTCCCGGCAGCGAACCATTGGCATGGGCGAACCCTAATCTTGACCAACTTTCAACACTGGTCCGTGACACTATTCACAATGACAAAGGGACACTAGGCGCTACAGTCATGCCCCCCGATGCGGTCAAGGTCAGCGCGACGCTTCGCGCAGACCCAGAATCTGGCATTGGCGAATTCCTTCTTGTCACGCTTAACATCGCCAAGAAAGGATTCGACTTCCGAGGCGGGCTGCTCCTTTCGAGCGGCCAACTTCGCATCATTGGGTTCGAAAATGGCGACGTGACGACCTACCACCCTGTTGGCTGGGGCCAACCTGCGCCAGGTGATGAAGCAGGCATTCTCTTTCGTGTCTTTGACGCTGATGACAAGTACGCCACCAGCCCTCCAGGTAAAGGCGACGCAGATATTCGACTGCTGTTTGACACCCCAGACAACTTTGACCCACGCTATCTGCAGATCCGTGGCACTCGATTCCCACTGACGGTTTCCCCAAAAAAGGAAGAGCTTGCAATCCTGCTCAATCGCGTCGGCGGCGACGATATGGTTGATGACGAAGTGCAATTCGGTGGTGATATCACAGCACTCGTACAAACCGGCAATCAAGGCGCAAGGTTTGCATCGAAGTTCAAGCCGTCCACACAGACCATCAAGCAAATCGGTGGTGAGATTCTGCAGGATGAAAGGCGATTGGTCTCAATCAACGCAAGTACAAAGCCCAACAAGCCCGGCGATAACCCGCGGGGTAATTTGGCGATGAAGGGATACTTCATCGAACCAGGCGCTGCCATCGTTCGCGTGCGGTGCAACCCCAACACCATTGGCGACATCTTCACCGCGGCCCGAAAATTCCGGCTGACATCCTCTGCGCCAATTCAACTGCTCGATGTCAACAACAACCAGTGGAATCCCATTGGGTACGAGTTGATTCAGCAGAACCGAATCACCCTAATGTATCGGGATCGCGATATTGAAACGCTCGCCGATATTCTAAATCGGCCGCGAGCAGGGTCAAAGGATCTGTTCTACCTGTTGTTCGAGGTGCCTGAGGGAACACAACTCTCTGAGCTCCGACTGGACGAGGACGTCTTAGGCACCATCAGCGGTGTTACCGCAGAGCGATACAAGCGATAGCGGCACCGGCGTTCATACTTCCTTCAACGCCGATCAACTATCACTGCTTTTCCAACCAGCGTTCCACCCAGTGAATGTCCATGTCCACGTTTTGAAATTGCGGTGTTTCAATCAGCCGGCGATGCAATGACAGCGTCGTTGCCCCGGGCCCAGTTCGAAACTCCGCCAATGCAGAGCGAGCGCGAGCTAGGGCCTCCTCGCGATTGCGTCCGTGAACGATGAGCTTTGCAATCATCGAATCGTAATTGGGCGGGATTCGATAGCCTGGACGTACATGCGTGTCAACGCGAATACCAAAGCCACCTGGCACATTGAAGGTGTCCACAACACCCGCTTGGGGCATGAAGTCTCGATCAGGATCCTCTGCATTGATACGAAACTCAATTGCGTGCCCGTTCAATCGAACGTCTTCCTGCTTCACGGGCAAAGGCTCGCCTGCAGCAACTTGAATTGATGCTTTCACAATGTCGACCCCGGTGATCCACTCGGTTACGGGGTGTTCGACTTGCACACGCGTGTTGACTTCCAACATGTAGAACTGCTGCTGCTGGTCCATCAGAAACTCGCATGTCGCTGCGCCACTGTATCGAGCTGCCCGGATGAGCGACGCAGCCGATTCGCACACACGGTCACGCACATCTTGATCAATGTTTGGTGCGGGCCCCTCTTCGACTAATTTCTGGTGCCGCCTCTGTGAAGTACAGTCACGGTTATACAAGTGAATCGCGTTGCCGTGATCATCGCCTAGGCACTGCACTTCCACGTGCCGTGCTCGTTCGAGAAACTTCTCTACATAGACCGCGCCGTTTCCAAAGGCGGCAACTGCTTCCTGCGTAGCGGACGCAATGCCCGCTCGCAGTTCTTGCTCGTCATGAGCAATGCGCATGCCACGCCCTCCACCGCCGAATGCCGCTTTGACAATGACCGGATAGCCAATGTCCTGAGCGATGACTGCAGCCTCTTCGGGATCCTCGATCTGACCGTCAGAGCCTGGAAAGACAGGTGTGCCGGTTTCGCGAGCCAATCTCTTGCATGCGATTTTGTCGCCGAGCGCGGCCATGGCCTCGGGGCTTGGGCCGATGAAGCGAATTCGGCAATCGTTGCACACCTCATTGAACTGCGCGTTCTCCGCTAGAAACCCATAGCCCGGATGAATTGCATCGGCTTCCATCGTTTCCGCCGCCGCGATGATCCGATCAAATCGCAAGTACGAGTCGGCCGACGGCCCTGGACCAATGCACACCTTGGCATCAGCGAGTTCAAGCCAAGGCCCATCACGATCCGCCTCCGAGTACACGCACACCGTCTCACAGCCAAGCTCACGCGCAGCACGCATGATTCGAAGGGCAATCTCGCCTCGGTTGGCGACCAGAATCCGCTTAAACATTGAAGCGTGCTTCCTCAGGCGGGCCGGACCATGAATAGGTCCTGCCCATATTCCACAGCGTCGCCATTGCCCACACATACGCGTTCAATAGTGCCGCTGCAATCCGCTTTGATTTCATTGAAGATCTTCATGGCTTCAACCATGCACACAACCGTGTCTGCATCGACGGTTGCCCCGACTGTGACAAAGGCCGATGCGTCCGGCGACGCGGCGGCATAGAAGGTGCCAACCATCGGGCAGGCAATCGCCACAAGGCCTGCGTCGGAAGTTGAATCTGCTGGTGCCGGCGCCGCTTCAATTGCTGGAGGAGCTACGGGCGCTGCAGCAGCGGGCACCGCAGCGGCGGGCGCTGCAGGCGCTGATGCAGTGGCCGACCACTGGTTCGGTCGTCGCAACGTGACTTGCTCTTCTGGATCTCGGAGATCAAGCTCAGTGAGGTCGTTGCCGACCATGAGCTTCACCAGTTCTTTGAGCTTTCGAATGTCGATCATGGTGCGGTGCCTTCCTTCACGTAGCAGTGCTGGCCGAACTGACAGGGAATGGGCGAGTGGACCACTCCAGATCACAGGGCACATGTCCCGAGAGCACATCGTGCCCGGTATCGGTAATGAGCACATCATTTTCAATACGTACGCCGCCAATTCCAGGTAGATAAATACCTGGCTCAACAGTCACAATCATGCCTGGCTCAAGTGTGGCGCCCTCGCCTTTGCGACCCAAAAACGGTCGCTCGTGCACATCAAGACCCAGGCCATGCCCCACACCGTGTGGGAAGTGGGCGCCATGGCCCGCCTCATCAATCACAACACGTGCCGCTCCATCAACTGCTGCGGCCGTCGCGCCGGGTTGGCAGGCTGCGACAGCTGCATCATGGGCCGCTTGAACAACTTGAAACAACTTCACCAGCGGCTCAGGAGAGTCGCCAAGAAACAGCGTTCGCGTCAGATCGCTGTTTCGACCATTCACTCGAGCCCCCCAATCGACGAGCAGAATCCCCGGCTCAATGACGGTTTCGCCGGGCACATGGTGTATCACGCTGCTGTTTGAGCCAGCGCCAATAATCGGCTCAAACGCTTCACACTGTGCCCCGCGAATACGCATTTGTTCAATGAGCCTCGCGGCAAACCGAGCCTCAGTCCAGCCAGGCTCCAAGGCATCAAGCGTGGCCTCAAAGGCGGCATGCTGTACATCGATGGCTTGCCGACATGAGTCGACTTCGAGCAAGTCCTTGCACTGCCTCAGCTGTGCAATCATGTCCGTCAAGGGCTGGGTTGCAACAGGTTCAAGTGCGCTGTCAATGGCCGCACGTTGAGCCAAGGTCATAGCCTCAGCCTGAATGCCCAACTGATCAATCCCCGCCCGCTCAAGCATTGCTTTGGTCCGGGCTGACTGGTCTGTTCGTGGAGACAGGTCTACCTCGAAGGACCCCGTGGCAGACCAAGCCTCAAGGTACTCCTCGTACCGTCGGTCAGAGAGCAGCACGACTCGATCCGGCAGCAACAGCACGTGACAATCGTGGCCATGCGTGCCTGTCAACCACACGACATCGACCCCCGAGGTCACCAGCATGGCCTGCACACCAGCGGCTGCCATGGCCGAGCGAACTTGATCACAGCGAGCCTTGCAGGCCGCCAGAACGTCCTCTGGAACAGTGGCATTGGTAATACTGCTCATGGCGGGGAAGTATAGCGATCGCCAAGAGACGCGAACAGGGTGCGATCTGCAGCGATCCTGCCGCCATCCTCTGCGACGGCGCCTGCAATAGGCGTCAGTCCTCGTCCTGCAATGCCTTTGGCCGCCCCAGCATCGTTGTATAGACCATTGCTTCCTGCAATCGGGTCCATGAACGCCGTCTGGCGGCCTTGCCCCAGTTGGCATGCTCCTGGCCCTTGGCTTGGGCGACTCGCAGCGCGTGCCGAGCGATGATTTCCGCTTCGGGCGTCTGGGGCTTCGTGGCATGCTTGGCCGCTGTGGACTTTGGCTTGGCGGGGGTTGCCGCCTTGGATACTGACCTTGCCACGGCGGGCTTGCGTCGCACAGTCCGCATGACCGAGGTCTGCTGACTTGATGATGAACCCGATGCGGCTTGAGCCTTACTAGCTGACTTGGGCGAGACACGCCTTGGCACCCGAAGGCCTGTTGCACGCTCGCCAGATGGCGTACTGCGTGACACAGAAGGATTCGCAGGCGACCCTGTTGAACCGCTTGTTCCTGCCTTGGCCTTCATTTTCTGTTGCCATTTGGACAACGCTGGGCCGAACACACTCAGCCCAATGATGACCATTGCAATAATGTCGCCCATGTTCATACCCATAGGGTACGCGATTGGCAAAAATGAAGGGCGCCGGGCCTCAGGCAGTGAGCCACGCCGGAACGGGGAGCAATCCCTCGCCAAGGGCTGCAAAAGGCACGCCAAACAATGACGCCAGCAACTCTGGGCACAGGATGTCGCGCTGAGCACCACAGGCAACAAGTTGCCCTCCTTTGATGAGCCATGCCGCATCGGCAACCACACTCGCGGCAGGCAAATCGTGCACAGATGCAAGCACGGAGCCACCATTGTGGGCGAATCCTTGAAGCAGCCCCCACACACGACAACTCCAATCTGGATCAAGCGCAGCGGTTGGCTCGTCCAGAACCAGCACGCCATTTGGTTCAATCTGCGCCAATGCTCGAGCCAAATGCACACGCTGTCTTTGGCCAATGGACAATGTGCTCAGGGGCCGATGTCGAAGTTCATCCAGTGACAACGCGGTCATCGCTTGGGCAACTCGACGAACCGACGTCGCTGTATGTGATCGACGAAGTCGTGCAAGCGAGACAACCTGCTCAACAGACAGAGGCACGTCGGTGGCAATGTGCTGGTCAACAAAGGCCAGCTGCGACGAAAGTTCGCCGCGAGGCCACGTGTCCAACGAACGATTGCCAATACTCACAGTGCCTGCTTGTGGCTGGAGAACGCCTGCTGCTGCACGAAGCAATGTCGTTTTCCCAGATGCATTAGGGCCAACCACAACGGTCACTTCAGCGCATTTAGCGATGGCTGTTATTGGCCCCAACGTGAATGGTCCAAGGCTGACTTGCAATGCATCACAGTTGAGCATGACGCACCCCTTTGTGAAGCAAAAGCAGGAAGATGGGGCCTCCAAGCAACGTGGTCAATACTCCCACAGGAAGTCGGCCTGTGCCTACATCTACCGCCTGCCTCATCGCATCAGCACCAACAACCAAACCCATTCCGGCAAGCGCCGCTGCAGGAATGAGCATTCGATGGGAAGGGCCAAGCAGCAGACGCGCTGCATGTGGTGCGACAAGTCCGACAAATGCCAAAGGGCCCGCTAGCGACACACATCCGGCAGTTAACAATCCCGCGACGATAAGACATGTCAATCGCATCGAACCTGGATGCGCGCCAATGGAAACCGCAGTGTCATCGCCAAGAAGCAGTGCATCCAACCATGGGCCACATATGGATCCCACCCCCAGTGTCACCAACGCCAGTACCCCAACACCGATCAGCAACCCCCGATCGGGCACGTCCGGAACAGTCCCCATGGCCCAGGTTAGAAACGCACCACGCAACCCTTCGGGCACAAGACCTTGCAGCAGCACCATGCCCGCCGACGCCATGGTCGCCACGATGACACCAGCAAGAATAGTTGTCACAGGGTCGGGCCAACCCTCACGCATACCCAGTCGAAGCACAAGCAGCAGCGCAGCCATCGCACCCACGAACGCACCCGCTGCCACGACGCCTTGATGAGCGTGTATATCCAGAGCATGCCCCGCCCAAAGCACCACCATGACGCCCAGTCCTGCACCACTGGAAACTCCCAATAGTGATGGCGCAGCAAGTACATTGCGCAATGACGCTTGCAACAAGGTCCCTGCCATAGCCAATGCCGCCCCAAGCGCTGCACCTGCGATCGCCGCATTAATGCGGACCCCCCTCCAGGCAGGCTCCGGCCACTGCAACGTAAGCACGTGGGTATGTGGATCACGATCTATGACGAGTCGTGCGACAACTGCAATTGCGGCAAGCACCATGAGCCCCAACAATGCAAGCCCTGCCCCACGGCGTCTTGGAGTCATGCCTCGACCTGCACCAGTTGTGTCTTAACGAGCGATTCGTAAAGCGGACACCGCTGCAGCAATTGAGCGTGTGTCCCTACATCGATGATCGAGCCTTCATCAATGACGACAATCCGATCACAATCAACCACCGTCGCGAGCCGATGCGCAATCACAAGAACCGTTCGGCCCTTGATACTACGAATCGCTTCGGCAATGAGCGACTCCGAGGCCGAGTCGACCTGGCTGGTCGCTTCGTCAAGCACAAGCACGGCCGGATCCCGTAACAATGCGCGGGCGATGGACAACCGCTGGCGCTGGCCACCGGACAATGACGCGCCGCCTTCAGCGATGACGGCGTTGAACCCATCTGGAAGCGACTCGATGAAGTCCAGTGCACGGGCTGCTTCTGCCGCAGCGGTCACTTGGGCATCCGATGCATCACAGCCAAGCCGAATATTGGAGGCAATGGTTCCCCCTAGAACAAGTGGCTCCTGTGTGACAACTGCCATCTGTGATCGCAGCGAAGTGGCCGTTACGGTATTGATGTCAATGCCATCAATCAATACCGCCCCACTTTGTGGCAGCAAGAGACGCGAAAGCACACTCAGAAGCGTCGTTTTGCCCGAGCCGTTGGGGCCCACAAAGGCAACGTGCTCGCCGAAGTCGATATGAATATCGACTGCGTGAATGGCTGGGCCTTCTGCGCCAGGATAGGTGTATGTGGCCTGCTTAAAGTCAATACTCGTTGCATGACGTGGCAACTCGATGTCTCCATCGGGTTCCGTGGGCTCTTTGAGAATATCAAGCAATCTCGCAGCTGGCGCCTCCGCTGCGGCCAACTCATTGATCAGTCCGGCAAGAGGCCGAACACTTGCCGCCGCCACGGCCAACGCTCCAAGTGCTAAGAGGAAACGGTCAAACGATAGGCTGCCATCGATGATTTCATGGGCTGCAAGCATCGCGAGGCCACCGAGCACGAATATGGCCAGCGTCTCAAGCAAAGGACTGGTGAGTGCCTTGGCCCCACGAATGCGTAGCTCATGATGCACGACCTGCGCATTGGCGTGGTCGATACGTCGCATCGCCTCGCCTTCCGCTGTCGATGTGCGAACACCACGCAAGCCCTGCAACACTTCCGTGGCACTGCCGAGTAATTCTTGTTGAGCCTCAAGCGACCCCTTTGTGCCCCTGTGCACGCGTTTGGCAAGTTTGCGCAGCACAATGCCCAGAATGGGGCCAGCAATCAACGCAACGAGCGCAACGCGGGCGTCAAAGACGACCGCAGCGCCCATGGCGGCAACACCTTTAGTTGTTTGCGATACGCCTTTTCCAACAATCGCAAGCAAGCCAGATTCGACCGCCACAGCATCACGCACGATTCGACTAACAAATTCAGATGGGCCTTTGCGTGTGATCAAGTCCAGCGGCAATCGAAGCGCGTGCGCTGCGACATCGTGCCGGATGTCTGCAACGGTTCGCGTCACCAGCGTCTGGGCGAGGTATTGGTGCAAGAAGTTTGCAGAGGCGCCAAGGATGGTCAGGCCCCACAGACCAATGATTAAAAGTACCACACCGCCCATGGGTGTGACTGGAAGCAACTCCACGAGCCAGTTGGGAATCGCCCACCAACTGTCGGTTGCGTTGTGTGAGACCGCCATGGACCGCAGCGTTTGGGTCGCCTCAGGATGCAGAATCTGCTTCAACAGTGGCCCCAACGCCAGCAAGCCAACACCTAGGCCCCCTGCCGACACAACCGCCAGCACCAAGGAGGTGACAAATAGTCGCCGGCGGGACGCCATACGACGGATCTGGACCGTTAACGCCTTCATGAGACCACCCACCCGCCAAGGGGAGCAAGGTCACTCCAAAATGTGGGCCAAGATTTGGTCACTACCTCTGGATCGTCGATTCGCACCCCGCCACGCCACAGTCCAAGGACTGCCCCTGCCATTGCCATGCGATGGTCATCCATCGTGGGCAACATGATGGGATCGCCCCCGTGCGAGGGCATCGGAGATACAAGCAGGTCATTTCCCTCAATCTGAGCGCTGGCACCAGCCAACTGCAACAGCACTCGCATTCCCTCAATACGATCGCACTCCTTGACACGAAGCGTGTCAAGTCCGGCAAAGCGAACCAAGCTCGATCCTCGGACGGCGGCCAATGCTGCAAGAACCGGCACGGCGTCTGGCATCCCCGACGCGTCGACCAGCGCCGGGAAGTGCAGTGCCTCCCTCGCGACAATGTGCAGCCCCCGTGAGTTTGTGGTGAGCTGCGCACCAGCTTGCTCTAACAGCGACAAGGCTGCAGCGTCGGGCTGGCCATCATCGGATTGCACATCGAGCAGCGTGACCTGGGCTCCTGGAACCGCGCACGCCATACATGCCGCAGCAGCCGCACTGCTTGCGTCAGACGCAATGGAATGCGTGCCGCCCACAGGGGTTCCCGCAGACACCCTAATGCGCTCCAGTACACCGTCGCAGTCTTGGACGTCAACATCAATACCCCAGGCCAAAAGTGACTCAATGGTCAAACGGATGTACGCCTCGCTTGTTGGCGACTTCGCAAAGTGCACATCGAGTCCACCGGCACTGGCTGCAACAAGCAAAATGGCTGAAACCACTTGACTGGTTGCTGTATCTGTAATGGTCAGTGAGTGCGATGACCAAGGCATGGGCGTGACACGCAGTGGCAGCCCAGAACCTGCGCCCACAGGCTCAACGACAACTCCCAACGCGGCCAGCGAATCGATCGCATCCTGCATTGGGCGCTCACGCAACCGGGGGGCACCGTCGATGATGATGGGCGCATCTGCAAGGGATGCAAGAGCAATTGCAAATCGAGCAGGCGCGCCTCCCAATCCCATGTCCAGTACTTTTTCTCGCAGATGACGTTGCCCACCAGAGGCAAGATGCATGATGTCGCCAACAATGCGCGTATCAATGCCCATTCCGTGCACGGCTTTCAACAAGGCGTGCGTGTCATCTGAGTGCAGAGCTCCGTGCAATTCAACTGGACTGCCGGCCAACGCACCGAGCACAATGGCCCGACATGTCAGACTTTTGGAGCCTGGAACATGAATGCTTGCAACATGCGGCCCGGCAGGCCGATCGATCACCATGGGCTGCGCTGCCATGGAATCACTACACGTCGCGGCGAAAGACCGCGACCACATCTTCAATGGGCACGACGAAGAGCCGATTGTCGCCTTCGAAGTCCACAGGTATGGCATGCTTGGGGTTAAAGAGCACGCGGTCATATTGATTGACTGGCCAGTCCGGGTCATTGTCGACCAGCATGCTTGTTGCTACGACTCGACCGGTGATGGTTGGGATTTCCATGGAGTCGGGCAGGTGGATGCCCACCTTGGTGACTTTGCGATCCGCGTCCTTTCGGATCAGGATTCGGTTGCCCACCGGCTCGACTACCTCGAGGCTCTTGGATTGAGAGGCGTTGTCCGTCATGAAAGGATTTTAGCAGGCCAATGGAAGGCTCATGGCCTGCTAGGCTAGATGCATGCCTCAGCCCCCTTCAACCTCCCCAGGAGAGGCCGCCATGCAGGAGCAGCTTCGATCGCTGGTCCGCGATGTCCCGGATTTCCCCTCCGAGGGCATTTTGTTCCGTGATATTACGCCCCTGCTGGCCAATGCGGCGGGCTTGGCTTTAGCCGTGGAAATGATGGCCAATCCGTGGCGAAACAATCCGCCTGACTTGATTGTGGGGGCCGAGAGTCGCGGCTTTATCTTCGGCACCGCCATGGCTCGAGCACTCAACCTTGGGTTTGTCCCCATTCGCAAGGCGGGCAAGTTGCCAACGCAAGTGCACCAGGCCACCTACGAGTTGGAGTATGGCACGGACCAACTAGAGGTCCAAGTTGACGCAATCCAACCCGGCCAACAGGTGCTCATTGTCGACGACCTCATTGCCACGGGCGGAACGTTGGAGGCCAGCCGAGATCTTGTGCAGGCCACTGGCGCCAATATCGCGGGCTTCTCCGTGTTAATCGAACTCGATGCATTGGATGGGCGAACACGGCTTTTGCCCCACATGGTGCACTCGGTGCTTCGCTACTGAGCAGGTGTCATACACCTCTTTCATTTCACACTATTCTGATGGCCTGGAGCACTCTCGCCGTGAGCACGCTGAAGATGACCTCAACTAATCCGAGCACCGATGCGCTGAGTTTGATCGACGTCGATCATGTCCGCTTCTTCGTGGGCAACGCGAAGCAAGCTGCATTCTTCTACGCCATGACGTTTGGCTTCCGCATTCATCAAGTTGCCGACCTGACAAGTGGCAATCGCGACCGTGCGAGATACTTGCTCACGCAGGGCAATATTCGGTTCATCCTCGAAACGCCGCTGGACAAAACAGACCCCGCCGCCGATGAAATTCGCCGTTTTGGCGACGGTGTCAAAGATGTTGCATTTACCGTGGAAGATGCCCAGGCAGCATGGAAGCAGGCCATCGCCAACGGTGGCAAGAGCGCCTATGAACCACTGACTATCTCAGATGAACATGGCAGCGTGACTACCGCGGGCATTCAAACCTATGGCCGCGCCGTGCACTCCTTTGTCTCACGTACTGGCGCCTACGCCATTGACCGCGTCAAGCAAGGCAGCATGTTTGAGCCGGGATACCGGCCCATTGATGACCTTGCGCTCAACGACTACAACGAAGCCAACCCATGCGGCCTCATGTTCGTCGACCACTGTGTCGGCAATGTTGAAGAGGGCCGCATGAACGAGTGGGTACAGTGGTACGAAGACGTCATGGGCTTCGCCATGTTTAAGCACTTCGATGACGCAGATATCTCAACCGAGCACTCGGCGCTCATGTCCAAGGTCATGGCTTCTGGAAACAACCTGATCAAGATGCCCATCAATGAACCCGCAGATGGCTTGAAGAAAAGCCAGATCCAGGAGTACCTTGAGTGGCACGACATGACTGCAGGCGTGCAGCACTTAGCACTTCGATCAAATGACGCACTGGGGTCCGTCGGAGAGTTGCGTCGCCGCGGTGTTGACTTCCTATGCATTCCAGAGACGTACTACGAAACTGTCTGGAATCGCGTCGAGAAGACTCTTGCCCAGCATGGCCAAGAGGCCATTAAGGAAGACTACGACCGCATCAAGGATCTGGGCATTCTGGTGGATGCTGACGATGAAGGCTACTTACTGCAACTCTTCACGATGCCGCTGCAAGATCGGCCAACGCTCTTCTTCGAAATCATCTGTCGCCGCGGCTCACAGAGCTTTGGGAAGGGCAACTTCAAGGCCCTGTTCGAAGCCCTTGAATTGGAACAGGACCGCCGCGGGAATCTGTAGGGTTTCGAAAGTTGAGCGTCGATTTTCGATTGCCAACATAGTCCTGCAGGCACTCCAATGGCAGGGAGACAAGCCTTCGATGTCCACGGTGCCCCGCTGCTAGAATCGTGGCCCCATGGCCTACTACACGCACCTCGGTGACATTCCCCCAAAACGACATATCCAGTTTCGCCGCCCGGATGGCGCGCTCTACAGCGAAGAAGTCTTTGGGACCGAAGGTTTCGTGGGCCCTACAAGCACCATCTACCACATACACCCCCCAACGCAAGTGGCGGGATGGTCGAAGTTGTACAGCACC
>JABAAC010000046.1 GCA_014238965.1 Phycisphaerales bacterium
GATGGCATTCTCGATGAGTGCCAAATTGATGCCAGCACAGATTGCAATGGCAACGGACGGCTTGACACGTGCGACATGAATGATGGCCATGAAGACTGCAATGGCGATGGTGTCCTTGATGAGTGCCAGGTCGATAGCGGTACCGACTGCAATGGCGATGGTGTCCTTGATGCTTGCCAGATCTATGAGGGTGACTGCAATGAGGACGGCATCCTCGATGAATGCCAGCTCTTGAATGATCCCGCCTACTGGGACTGCAATGGCGATGGCATTCTCGATGAGTGCCAGTTCTTGAATGATCCCGCATATTGGGACTGCAATGGCGACGGCGTACTTGATGAATGCCAGCTCTTGAATGATCCCGCCTACTGGGACTGCAATGATGATGGCATTCTTGATGCATGCCAACTGCCTGATCCACCGATCATTCCAGGGATTTGGTTGACCGAGCAATTTTTGAATGGTGTTGATCTTGCTGGGCTGGGCATTCGACTGAGCCCAACCGGCAATTCTGCGCCACCGTTCTACCAGTTGTGCACCGTGCTCGCTGAGGATGTTTGGCTTGATCCAACTGGGCACACGGTCTTGCCACTTCTTGATGACGAGGCATCACTGCAATACTTGCCTTTCCCATTCCAATTCGCGGGGGAAACATGGACCGATGTGTACGTCGGCAGCAATGGCAATGTGACCTTTGGCACGAGCGACGATACCTATATTCAGACACTCGCCATCCACTATGCAATCAAGCGATTGAGTGTGCTCTTCGTTGATCTCAACCCCGAGGCTGGCGGGGAAGTGCTCTATGGCAGTCCCACCGGCCCCCTCGCTCCGGTCGTCGTGACGTGGGCAGCGATCCCCGAGTATCAAGTTACAGGAACGTCCAATACCGCGCAACTTGTTCTGCACCCAGATGGCACCATCGAGATGAGTTGGCAGACCATGACGACTCCGGCGGCGATTGCTGGTCTGTCTCTCGGTACGGGCTTTGATCCTGGCTTTGTGCAAACAGACCTTTCCAACTCATTCGATTGTGTAACGCGGGGCCTGACTCCGAACGGCGACTGTAATGAAAATGGCGTTGTCGACTTATGCGAAGGTGTAGGTGCCGGAAATCCGTGGTGGGGCACCGAGCACTTCGCTGGTGATTTTGACCTCGCTTACCAATTGGTGCGATGGCAGCCAAATGGTTCGTCAACTGCGCCCCGGTGGCAGGTGTGCTCAGATGCACTCCACAGTTTCCCTGTGGATCCGAGTGGCGGCACGGCCATCTCGATGATGGATGACGACTCATATTCGGTGCCAATTGGGTTTGAGTTCCCGTTTGCGGATCAGATGTGGACCGATGTGTACATCGGAAGTAATGGCTATCTGACATTTGGCACGTTTGATATCTCACACGAAGACAGCTTGTTCATGCACTTCCAACTGCCCAGAATCAGCGGGTTGATGACCGACCTAGACCCAGGAGATGCAGGCGAGATTAGAGTTCAGCAAGGGCCGTCCGGCTCACTGGTGGTGACGTGGATTGGCGTGCCTCTCTTCGGATGGACTGGATTTACGGTTGATATGCAGATCCTGTTGCACCCGGACGGCGCTATTGAGATTGCCTGGCTCAATACTATTGCTTTCGATGCCGTTGTTGGTATCTCCGAAGGCATCACCGTTCCGATGGGCTTCTCGCAAACCGATTTGTCAGCTGCGGGCAGCGCATGCGAACTGGTCCGAGCCTTCGATGACTGTGATGGCAGTGGCGTGGCGGACGACATCGAAATCGCACTGGGCTGCTTGGCTGACTATGACCTCAATGGAATCCCGGACCTCTGCGAAGGCGGGGGGCTGGTTGTCGGCTTGCCTGGCCAGTGCCCGCATGATGTCACAGCAGACGGCAGGGTGGACATACGTGACTTGCTCGAAGTACTTCATCATTGGGGTCCGGTGAAATTCGGCAGCATCGAAGCTCAATGCGACTTTGTGCCCACGAAGGGTGATCAGCAAGTGGATGTCGATGATCTTGTCGAGATCATCTATGCTATGCAAGCAGGATGCGGTCAGCCCTTGTAGCGATTGATCGACTCTTCGATAATTCTGTATGCATCAACACGGTCGTGCCAGCCATAAGTGTCGGCAAACTTCCCTTCCAGATCTTTATAGATATGGAAGAAGTAATCGATCTCGCGAAGTGTGTGTCGCGGCACATTTTGAAGTCCGTGCAACTCTTCTTTGCGTGGATCGGTCGTAGGCACAGCAAGGATCTTGTGATCGAGACCCTTATCATCCTTCATCTCAAGCACGCCAAGCGGGCGGACCTCAATCAGCGCGCCTGTGAAACAGTGTCCGTCGAGTAGGACGAGCACGTCGAGCGGATCATCGTCTTCCGCGAGCGTACGGGGGATGAATCCATAGGCACCTGGATAATGGACCGGGCTGTAGAGCGTGCGATCGAGTTTGAACACGTTGAGCTCTTTGTCATACTCGTACTTATTGGCGCTGCCAGGTGGGATCTCGATAACTGCATTCAGTATCGCGGGCGGCTCTGGGCCGACGGGGAGCGTCAGAAAGTTGACGGTCATGAGAATGGTCCTTTGTGGAGGTGGCTGAAGGACTGCCGATCGTACCCACTGTGCTTGTTCACCATGTGCCCTCTGAGCCGAGGACGCGACGGAAGATTGCACAAGCTTCGTCAATGCCGCTGCGATCGACCGCCAGACTGGTTACGCAGCGGATGGTATTGGGTCCGCTGTCTAGGCACCGCACGCCCGATTCATCCAAACGAGCAACAATTGCGGAAGCATCCCCGTGCACATCAAAGTACAGAATATTAGTTTCGACACTGCGTGGATCAATCTCAGCGGCGTCGCAATCGGCCAGTGTCTCGGCCAATATCCGAGCGTGCGTGTGGTCGTCGGCGAGGCGGTGACGATGATGATCCAGTGCGTACAGCGCGGCGGCAGCAAGCATGCCGCTCTGCCGCATGCCGCCTCCGAGCATTTTGCGTCCACGGTGCACGTGTTCAATAGTCTCTGTATCGCCACAGACAATTGATCCGACCGGGCAGCCAAGTCCTTTAGAGAAACAGGCCGACACGGTGTCAAAGTGCCGGGCATACTCGGCGGGTTCAATACCGGTGGCTGCGGAGGCATTCCAGATCCGTGCGCCATCGAGATGGCACCGCAGCCCGTGCGATCGGGCTTCGTCCGTCACGGCTTCAATCCGGTCAATCGGCCAGACAGTGCCGCCACCTCGATTCTGCGTGTTCTCGACAACGAGGAGTCGCGAGCGAGGAAAGTGGTGGTCGTTCATACGAATCACGGCGGCAACATCGGCGGGTTCGAATTGACCTCGATCGCCGTGGAGCAATGCAATGGAGCAACCTGAGACAGCCGCCCAAGCGCCACCTTCGTACTGATAGATATGGCTGTGCTCGTGGCAGATGATCTCATCACCTGGCCTGGTGTGCGCCCGGATGGCGACTTGGTTGGCCATCGAGCCACTGGGCACGAAGCAGGCCGCTTCTTTTTCAAGGAGTGCAGCGCATCGTTCTTGAAGCGCGATCACGGTCGGATCGTCGCCAAGCACATCATCGCCCAGCGTCGCAGACATCATGGTTTGCTTCATAGCTTCGGTGGGCTGGGTGACGGTATCGCTTCGAAGATCAATTGGTGGCGTCATGGCAGGCCATGGTAGTAAGCCGCTGCCATCCAATCTGGTATATCGTTCGGTTATGACGACGACTACCTCACGGCGTATGGGGCTTGGGCTTGGAAGCCGCCTATCCTTCATGATGTTTCTGCAGTACGCGATCTGGGGCGCGTGGCTGCCGCTGCTGTGGCCGTTCTTGCACGACTACAGGGGGTTCTCCTCGGGCGATATCGGCTGGATGTTCATGGCTGGTGGCGTTGGTGCGATCATCGGCCCCTTCATCGCCGGGCAGATTGCAGATAGGTGGTTCAACACCGAGAAGTATCTCGGGCTCAGTCATATCGTCGGCGCGATTGTCGTATGGCAGTTGGCATCAATTGAGTCGTACTGGGTCTTCTTCGCGATTTCGATTGTGTACTCAGTTATCTACACGCCGACGATTGCATTGACGAATTCGCTTGCATTTCACCACATGCCCGATCGCGATCGCGACTTTGGCTTTGTGAGATTGTGGGGAACTGTTGGGTGGATTGTAGTTGGCGTAGGCATTGGGCAGTGGTTGTTGCACTCATACTCAGCCGATGAAATTGCCCGCGGCATGATGGATGCATTCAAGTTGAGCGCCATTCTTGGCGCCATCATGGGTGTCTACTGTTTCACGCTTCCACGAACGCCGCCCCAAAAGGGCAAGCAGGCATCTGCGAC
>JABAAC010000001.1 GCA_014238965.1 Phycisphaerales bacterium
ATCATGCATCACAATCTAGCAACGCACTGCACACCCTGTACACCATGCGGTGCTACACGCAGGCAGCAGACATAAGAGATGACATGCCGTGGCTCGTCAGCGAGACTGCTTCAATAATTGAACGCCGGATCGAATCAACTTGTACCCACCATAGAGGGACGCCAAGGCCAAGAGGGCGTAACCAATCTTCCACACGGTGATGCCTGGGTATTCGAACGAAGCAAGAAACCCATATGAACAAAAGGCTGCAAAGCAGACCAACACTGCTCCAACGATAATTCTCATTCGAACCTCCACGCCGTGCGACCGAACATCGGCAGTGTACCCCCGCCCACCACCACCGCACCCCCGACACAGCACCCCCACCCCACAACGCCTTCGTATTCACGGGAGTGTTTGTGTTTCGTTGTTGACTCACCACTGTTGGTTCTATTTAATGAGCACAGCGTCCATGAAGACGCCAGATCAGGAGCGAACACGAGCATGGTGCTACTCTCGTTGATTGCGGTTGGAATCATAAGTCCGTGCCCCACAACTGTTGCAGTGCCGACTGATCTTGGATCGGGGGCATACCTTGGCACATCGGTTGCCATGGACGGGGATATGGCTGTGGCCGGAGCACCACTAGACACCGGCATGGCTTGGGCGGCTGGCGCTGTCTACGTATACCGTTGGACAAATGAAAGTTGGGAGATCGAAGCGAGGCTGATCGCTGATGATGGCGCTGTTGGCGACATGCTGGGAGTAGATGTAGATATTCAGGGGGACACCATTATTGCCGGCGCCTGGTTCAACGACCACGCAGGAAGCAACTCGGGCGCTGCCTACATTTTCGAGCGTTCCAATGACGGGAACTGGTACCAGGAAGCCAAGATCACTGCTCCCGATGCTTCGCCAGAAGACTCGTTTGGCAGAACTGTCAGTCTCGGTACTGACTTCTGCGCAATCGGGTCACCCTTGGATGATGATCTTGGGGCAACATCGGGATCTATTCTCATCTTTGATAAGAATGGCGATGGCACATGGTCATTTGCGCAGAAGCTTCTGCACCCTGGCGGCTCTGCGGGGGATGAACTTGGCCTGTCACTTGCAGTGGACGGCCAACGCGTCCTTGGCGGGGCACCATGGGCGCACGAAAGTCGCGGGGAAATTCACCTCTGGGAACGCTTTGCGCCGGGTCAGCCATGGATCCATACCTGGTTCATGACCATGGCATCAGCGGGTTCACCAGATGACTACTTTGGCTTCAGCCTGGCATTAGAGGGGGACCGCATGGCCGCGGGCAGTTACCGCAACGACACGGCCGCCAACGATGCCGGTTGTATATGGACTATGGAGAAGGTCTTCGACGGGTGGAGTACACAGCAACACTTCCCACCCACCCCCAATGTAGGCGGACAATTCGGCGTGTCGCTGGCACTCTCGGGCGACCTCCTGCTCGTGGGATCTCGCTTTGGTTTGACCGAGGGCATAGCCTCGGGTTCCGCAGATGTATTCGTCCGTGATGATGCGATCTGGACACCATCGCATGTGCTGCCTGCGCCCGATCCGGTGGCTGAAGCGGAATACGGTTGGGGCCTCGATGTTGAAGGGGATCTCGCTCTGGTGGG
The DNA here is from genome assembly GCA_014238965.1 of Phycisphaerales bacterium. Classification (GTDB taxonomy): domain Bacteria; phylum Planctomycetota; class Phycisphaerae; order Phycisphaerales; family SM1A02; genus JABAAC01. Next base: position 1,611 of record JABAAC010000001.1, read on the forward strand.
TGCGCTAGGCCAGCCTTCGGGCGGCGTGGTGTATGGCTGGCGCGGATTGGTGATGTCCTGTGACTGTGCCGCTGACATAAACAACGACGGCACCGTCGGAGTCGATGACCTACTGGGCACGCTGGAGAACTGGGGCGGCCAGGGCGCAGGTGACGTAGATGGAAGTGGAATGGTGGATGTAAACGATCTCCTGCTGTTGATCGCCTCTTGGGGTGATTGCCCTTAATCGGCCACCACCGCCCCAAGCACATGTAAATTCATGGTGGTGTTGTTCTTTAGGTATTGACCTTCCCTACGCGCGCCTCTCTAATGAAACGTACGTGGCCTCAGGCCACCTGTAGGAGAGAGGAACTCATGCGCCGTATCTGCACTTCATTTATTGCCACCTTTGCAATAGCTAGTTTTGCCATCGCGGAAACTCACACGGTTCTCGCCAATGACACCTCTTTTTCGCCTGACACCATCAACGTGGCTCCCGGCGACACCATCGTCTGGGAGTACAACAGTGGCTACCCCCATACAGTGACCTCCGGCGTTGACTGCACCGCAGATGACCTCTTCCATGGTGAACTTCAGAACGGGGGGGATACGTTCATGTGGGAGGTCCCTTTAAATGCATCCGGTGATATCCACTACTTCTGCGTGCCCCATTGCGCCATGAGCATGGATGGGGTCATCACAGTTATGACTGATCCGGCGTGTGAACTCACAAGGACAGACGTCCAGGGTCCGTATTGGATTCCTGACTCACCTGAGCGATCGAATTTGCGCAACACTGACGACAGCCCTCTGCTTGATCTGCATATTGCAGTGGTTGATCAAGACTGCATGCCCGTTCCTGGCGCATGGATTGACATCTGGCATGCAGACTCCGATGGCAACTACGACAAAGCTGGCTGGGGATATCGCGGACACCACTTTGCCGATGCCGCAGGCTACTCGCTTCTGGAAACGGTCATTCCCGGCCTGTATCCGGGCCGCACGAGCCATATTCATGCCAAGGTCAGTGGCCCGGGATCAACGGCCGTCTTAACGACGCAGTTGTACTTTCCAGACCTTCCCGAGAATGATGACGACTTCTACTACCACCCAGATCTTGAGGTCACCGTCCTCGACGAGGATAGCGATGGCAACATGATCGCCGAATTCCAATTCGTCATTGAATACACACAGACCTGCCTGGCTGATCTGGATAGCGATGGTGTTGTTGGGGTGGATGACTTACTGGCAGTGCTCGCAGCTTTTCAACAGAACGACGGTGGTGATTGCGATGGTGACGGCGATACCGATGTTGACGATCTTCTGCTACTGATCTCAACTTGGGGTTCGTGCCCATAAACCACATTGCAGTGGGCCGCAATGCAAGCGCCGCTCTATGTCATGACTTGCAGCCAACGAATGCTCATCACATGTCGTTGATGAGCAGATGTTCTATCTCTCTGCGACTGATCAGCACGGACCAAACGCTGAAATGACGATCAACAAGTCATCGACGTCGACATCTTGATCGTTGTCTACATCAGCCATGCAGCCACCCGTTGCAGAACAGTCTTCTCCGAACTGTGCGATGACATTCAAGAGATCATCAACGTTGACAATGTCATTGTCATCAGTATCGCCTTCGCACTGCTTATTGCTAGATTCATATTCAATGATCAATGAACGTCGAACGTTCTGGCCATACGTGTCGTCGAATGTGTTGCGTGGGCCACCGCCGTTGCTTGCCGTTTCTGAAATGAACTCATAGCCAAACTGAACATCCCCAAGAAGCACATCCATATCGATTGCGCCATTGCGCGATGCGAATCCAAAGTTCCAATCAACCGCATCGACACCAGTAAAGAATGCGGCCCCTTGATCCGCCCAGATCACCTGGGGATCGTTCCATGGAAATGCAATTGACACAGACGCACCTGATTCCTGGGACCACCCAACGACCATCGTGGCCATGTTGGCTGGATCGCCGGCTTGTTGGTAGTCGCTGTATGTCACTGAGGAAAAGTCAACCCCCGCAAATGCAAACTCCAACGCGCCCCAACGACCCTTTACACCGTTGCCCCCCTGCGCTGGATAAGGCTGAACACCAATTGACAGCCCTTGCTCGTCATTGACAAATGCGTTGATGCCCCACTCCCCACCCTCTGCCCGATTGCCGGACGTGTCTGAGAGGTCTCCCCATAACACCGAGAAACCGTCTCCAGGACCACCGTCCTCATTCTTGAAACTGAACCGAAAGGACAATTCGAAAGCCACCACGTGATCATCGATGGGAGGAGAAATCCAGGTCCCCCATGAACCAGGCATTGAATCCGACACCAACTTCAATCGCGAGTGCCCAAACACATCAACGAGTTGTGCTTCGCCAAACAGATCGCCACCGACAAAGGGGCAGTCCTCACAGCTGTCAAAAAACCTGGTGGACCCGTACCAACAAGCGCGATCTCCGGTGCCGTTTGGTTCACCCGGAGCCCAACCGTCCCAATCGAAAGGCACCTGCGAAAGCCACCACCAACCTTCTGGATTTTTGAACATGCCTACCCAAGGCCCACCGTTGTAAGGCGTCATCGACCAGAGCGATGCAAATGCGCCGAGTTCGTTGAAGACCCAAGATGCTTCTTCCTCTGTTTCAAAGCAAACGAGATAGCCGCCACGGTTCTGGGCATACAACTTGGCCTGATCCCATGAAATGCGATCAGGAAAGATGACACCCTGATAGGTGTGCCCATTCCCTCCGGAACTGACTTCCCAGACAACCTCGTCAAGGTTTGGATTGCCCTGGAACTCTAGTAGCGCGTGCGCAAACACATCGGGAGCATCATTCCATGACCCATCTGGATACATCATGCCGAATGCTTCGCCACCAAAGTCATTTGGTTCACCAGATCGCCAATTGGTCCACGCCAAGGGCTCACCAGTCACCCAACCCCACCCACCATCTGGCTCCTCGCCATCTGGCTGCTGAAACAAACCAATTGCTGTGCTACCGCCGATGAGTGTTGCAGGCATTGAGCTGTTTATGAAAGCTTGTTCCTCAGGCGAGGTGATCGTTGCCAAACTGCCGCCAAAGTGTGCTGCTTTGTCAATGGCCGTTTGGTAACTCACGTAACCACCCAATGCATACAGTGCGTACCAGTGACCGTTGCCGCCCACAGCCGTGGGCCACTCAACAGCGACCATTTCAGGAGGAGCGATCACGTCACCCCAGGCAACATCAAGTTCGCCGCTGCCCCACCCCGTTGCGCTGCCTACTCGAATCAGATACTGCTGCCCCTGCACACCATAGAAACCAACTTGGCTCGTGCCACCAGGGCAATCCTGCGTGTCATCGCTGCAGGCAATCAATTGACCACTGCATTCCTCGTACACAGCCAAACGTGTGTCAAAGTTTGCATGTGCACATGTGGACACGACAACACCATTGCTCATATGTGGCACATGGGAGAACCACACATCATTCACGAAGTTCTGGCCTGCCCCTGCCGAGGCGCAGGCAGTGATCAACTCTGGGCCATCGGTGGATGAATTGATCGTGGTAAATGGGACTCTCTCTAGGCCGATTGGATACGCCGAATCACAAAAGTCGTTGCCTGGTGTCGCACCACACACTTCCACTGCAAGAACAGCGCAGGCCGCGTCCCAGCCGAATTCACAACATGCATAGTCGATTTCACAAACTGCGATGCAGCAATCCATGTCATCGCAACCGGGCCCATGAATACTTCCGCATGATCCGCCTGAGCCACATGCCTCAGGTGGACCAGGCTCCCAAGGATCATAGAACCCACTGAACGTTGTCCCGCCCAGATCCGCTGTCGCCTGAAACGTGACCACGAGTCCCAAGTCATTGGGCAAGTCCCCAAAGATGGAACCTAATGACAATTCATGAATGAAAATCCCACCGCCCCCAACGTTGAATGTCGCACCGAAGCCCACATCCGAGGTGGTGTCAATGGCGCCGCTTGAATCGAACAGATCGCTACTGATAAAGTAGTTCGCCTGAAATCGCCAAGGGGAATAGAAATCCGCATGGCCTGACTCCGTGAAGCTAGCGCCCGTTTGCGCAGCCAAAGACACACGAATATCCGTCAGCGTGATGTTGAGGTTCTGGCATCCAAAGATGGTCTGGCAGAAGAACTCAAAATTAAGGCTTGCGTTACCAAGCATGAACTCAAGTTGATTCAACCCCACACTCGTAAATGGTTCCTGATCTGGACTGAATTCAATCGCACCCCCACCAGAAACTGGAACCAGTTCTGCATCAGTACTTGTTTCGTCGCCCAAGGATCCACTGACCGTGACTGCAACGGTCAAATTCGCAACCGAGCCACCATCCACAGTGATGTCCGCAGGAATATTGGCAGCGGCCTCGACAACAAGCATCGAGCACACCCATATCAGACTGCTAAGCCACTTAATCGCCATTCTCGCTCTCTCGAAGGCCCTGCCTACCAATCGCAACCATCATGCACAACTTGATGGTACCTAGAGCACCCCTCTACGACGAGGGCATAATGGGTATGTTCAAAATGTGCTTTGTCATTGGCCGGATCAACCTTTCGTGATAGTCTGAAACCCGAGAATAGGACCACCAGGCAACGCATGCTGACAGAAGGCATGGCTTGGATTGAAGAGGATGAAGAAATGACAAAGAGCACCACATTGTGTGCGGCAACTTGCACGTTGCTGCTAACTGGAATCATCTCAGCAGCGTCTGGCGGAAGTGGCGCTCACTCCGATGACTTTAGCCAAGACGATGGACTCCACTATGGAACTTCCTACGTCACCTACCACAACGGTCATTCAGATCTGCAACTTGTCTCTGATGGCCAGCCCGGCACGTATGGAACATGGCAGACCGGGCAGCCAACGTTTGACTACAAATCGATGACCTCATTCTCGGCGAGTTTCAATTTCAGCTTTAATACCAATGGCAACGGTGGCCTAGGTGATGGGTTCTCATTCTTATTCGGAGACCTGTCCGACATGTCGGGCAATAACTGGGAAGGCGGCGAGTGGGGACTCAATGCGTTCAATAATGCAGGCCACGGAATGTCAATCGGGTTTGACACGTACGGTGAAGACTCCGGCATATACGCTCGTTGGGGCCAAAGTGATGTGACATGGGCTAACTTTGGTACGGAATGGTGGTACTTCGCCAACGAGGAAAGTTACGACGCTGCGCTCACTGATGCAAACCAAGGCAGCGTCATTATTGATTGGAACATCAATTCCGGACTGGTCGTGCGCATTGACTGGGGCGGCGATCCGATCGATGGGTATTACGAGGCCATTAACACCGGCTACTTCACCTGGCCAGAGGGGTATGACATGGCCGGTTGGGACTTTGGATTTGCTGCTCGCAACGGTGGTATTGACAATGACATCTTGATTGACAATCTCGTCATTAACTACACGTACATTGCCCTCCCCGAGCCCGAAGGCGCTTGTTGCATGTCTGAACTGTGTGAGATCTACACTCCACAAGCCTGCGCAGCCATGAATGGCAGCTACCTAGGCGATAACACAACATGTGAGAACGAAGGGCAAGCGTGTGACCCGGGCTGCCCATCCGACATAAACGAGGATGGCACCACCAACATAGATGACCTCCTCATGTGTCTTGCCGGCTGGGGAACGGATAGCGGCGATGTAACAGATGATGGACTCACTAACGTGGACGATCTTCTAATCATCATCGATGCATGGGGCGACTGCCCGTAATGCCCACGACAACCGAGGTCGATGGAGTGATCGACGCCACGGATATCCTGCTCGTACTTGCGTAGTGGGGACCATGTCAGTAACTGACTGACTTTGACCACGAATCCAAAGCCCAACAGCACATCCGCATGCACCGGGGCGCTGTCAATCTCCGTTGTGTACTGGCCATCAACCTCTCCGTTACATGTTATTACCCACGGGGTCACCGAGCATGACCATGCTTTGGAAGTACTCAATGACACCTGCATCCGATACATCGAGGGCAGGCCACTGCGGCCAGTCAAATGTATCGTTCATGAAGGGTTGCGTCTGATCCCAACTAAGCACCGTGAGGTGATTCACGTCGTGATTGATTGCAATATCTTCGATAGATCGATAACCGTGAGTTCTGCCGTGCATCCAGCCACCGTAGTGCGGCTCCATCTTGAGCGTATTGGTGAACGTGTCCTCGATGCCGTGCAACTCGAGATAGTCGGCGTATCCCTCGTGCCCGTACTGGCGAACCATGTTCATGACCGCAGCCCTCATTTCATCCGGATCACAGACCGTTCGCGCAGTTCGCTGAATGTCCGCTAGGATTTGTGGGTCATAGGCCTCATCCGTAATCCAGCCGACCTTTGCACCCTGCATGGCGTAGTACAGACCGACTCCTTTGAGATCATCACCCCAAGCTTGGCTGTTGTTTGTGAGTGCTTCGTCAAACGCCCACTGCCCGACCTCTTCATACGTCAAGGCAGGCAGTTCAAGGAATGCACGCAGGTGGTTGTAGGCCGCCATAGCCTCGGTGGTAATGGCAGTTCGCCCACCCACCAGTTCATCATGATGGGAGTTGTCATTTGAGTCGTGAAAGTTGCCCCAACACGTGATATCAATGAACTCGCCCGAGCAAGGATCCATGTGATCATGGGGATTGCATGAACCCCAACTGTCAAGCACGACCTGCAGATCGCCGACGTCCACACTGCCAGATTGATCAATGTCCATGGGACACGGTTCGGGCTGCGAGGGGCACGACCCCCAACCGAAGATGACTTGGAGCACTTCATCAATGTTGACCTGCCCATCTTCGGTGACATCTGCGAAACAGCACTCGCTGCTGAACGCTGGTGTACTGGAGGCAAGCAGCCCTGTAATCAGAACCAATTGAAACACCGCCCGTTGTTGCATAGGTATATCTCCTGTCCTACGTAGACAATGACTCCCCCAAGATCACAATGGAACAAGCAAACCTTCAGTTGGTCTTCACGGCAGTCAATTTGACCGCACGTATGTCAACAACGCCCTTTGACCCCCTTTAAACCACATTTTTTAATTGGAATATGGACAACTGATTGCCCTGCATCGCCCCGCGGCATTGCTACATATACGCCAGACAAGTGCATCAAGAAGCATGGGCATATGCGATCGATGCAGCCCTTGCCTGCTCACATCAGATGTTGCATGACAGTGAATGCTGTTGGCAATGCAATTGACCAAAGCGCCGCAGGAGCTATTCCACCCACCACTGCACACCAACAGCAGCCCCCGGTGGCCCCGCACCAATACTGCCTATGAAATAGAAGTAGTACTGACCAGAGGCCAAGTCTTCAACCACCGCCTCTACATCCTCATGTGCGGTACATGTTCCGATGCACCAACTCTCCAATAACTCAGTGCCCTTGGTTGTTATGCGATTCAAACGCAGGAACGAATTTGGTGGAGAACTTGTATTGCTAAGAAATATCGCCAGACGGAGATCCGCCATCTCCGCCAAATTGAATTGAACACGGCCGACAGGAAAAGTCCCCGTGTTGGTACTTCCATAAAGCCAACGCATCGATCCTGTTTCAAAGCCCTCAACCGAGGGCTGTCCTCCGTCAAACAACACTTGATAGTTTGAATCCCAGCAGTCGCCCGTTAGCGCTAGAGCGTCGCCCAGTGTCGTTGGGCTGTAGTCGCATTGCGCATCAAGGTCTGATGCGCTGGCCCAGGTCCAAGTAACTACATTCTGCCCGGATTGACATACCCCCCAATTTCGCAATTGAATGATGAGATCCTGAACATTGACCACGCCGTCGGCATTCGTGTCAGCAGCCTCATTCTGACCGCCCCAATTGCCCAGACAGTAATCAATGTCATTGATATCAACAGCACCATCTGGATGATCCATGCCGGCCCCACAAACGTCACCGGCACATGGACCCCCCAGCGAGAATGCGAGTATTGCGGCAATCATCATCGCAACAAATAGTACCTGCTCATGGCGAAGTTTCACAAACCATGTCGATCGTGCATTTCGGCGAGCCTGGGCAAGTGCAGACGTCATGCCGCCAGCATCTTGCTACTGCGGCACACCTGCTATTCACGAACGGAGGTGCCGTTGATTGAAAGGCCACAAAGGACATAGCTGACAAGTCAACCACTGCTTATTCTTTCTAGAGAGGCGCATGGAGGAGTCAACAGGAACTGCTATTGACCTACCGTAGAGCCTCCTTTCTAATGAGCTCTATGCATCGAAAGGCCACGTTGAGGAGCAAGCAATCGATGCGATGTCTCATTGTCACTGCAGCCCTGGCTCTTTCAGGAGTTTCGATTGCTGACATATGGACTATTGGCAATCCAAACTTGGTGGGCCTGAACAAGATCCAAGCCACGGCCGATGCACCACTATGCGGGCCCACTCCAACAGTGAAGATGCCCCATGATGCGCCCCTTCGTGAACTTCCTGGCATCTCCACATTCATGGTCTTTCAGAATGATCTCTACTCAGGGGCTCGTCCTGAAGAAATCGTAGGAGCGCAGTCACTTTATGCATTGGGCGTACGAACGATCATCAGCGTCGATTCCGTGCCACCAGATCGCCGCTGTGCTGAGCAACTAGGCATCTCACTCATTCACATCCCGCTCAACTACAGCGGGCCTGATAAACATCAAATTGTTGATCTCACTACCGCCTATGCAATGGCCCGCGGAGATGGAAAGGTATACGTACATTGCCATCATGGAGTACACCGCGCTCCAACTGCGTGTGCGCTCATATCAATAGCGATTGGCATATCCACTCCGGAGCAGGCACAAGCCAAAATGGCGATCGCAGGCACGTCGGACCATTATCCAATGCTGTGGACATCGGTTGATATGCAGACACCTATTGACATGCTCGATGTCGTATCCAATATTCACATCCTGCCTAGCGCAGTGACTCCATCAGACATTGCATCATCCATGACAATGATCGATGAAGCAATAATGCGGCTTGAACGAATCAGGGACTACGGATGGTCTATTCCCCCGGATCACCCTGATCTCGCACCAGCATCAGATGCTGGTTTGATTGCTGAAACACTTCGGACATTGCCCTCCAGCCCCCAATGGGGCACATTCGGCCTTGCATTGTCCGATGCAGAAGCCGCCGTGCATGCCGCTGCCGCGCTAGAGCAGTTACTGCTCTTAGATTCAAGCAACGCTACAGCGCTGAACATGAAGCTCAACTTAGTGAGACAATCCTGCACGCAATGCCATGGCAATTTACGAAACAACCTTGGCAGTGCGGGCCAGCGATTAGTGATTGTGGAGTGACGCACATGACGTAAGTCATGCTCAACATGGGCGAGGGCCAAACCTGTCCTCCCCGAAGCACTTCCGTGGGCTAAAAGGCACTGTGCTTTAAGCCATATCTCCTCAAGGCGATGCTCCAAGGCAGCGATTATTGACGAATCCGAAGCAAGTCGTTGAACCCGGTGAAGTCTCCTTCAACCCACTGCCCAAGCACTCATCCCAAGTACGACCGAAGAAGATCACATGATCGAGGCTGAATGACATGGCTTCATTCTATCTATGACTCCGCCAAGAGCATTGGGCAAACACAACGCAGAGGGAGCCCTACAACTAATGCAAGTGGTCAAAAACTTCGGGCCAGTCTCAGGCCAATCTTGCGCTCCTGATTCGGCACTGCGACGAAGAGTCTCCCGCCATGATTGGATGCACAAGTGCCCTTGACTTTTTCTGCGCTGCAAAGAACTGCCTTAACTAGCAATCGGTTGACTTGCCCTAAATATGATGTAAAATCAACGTCACATAAATGCATGGCGTGGGGCCATGTGCAGCTAGTAGAAGAGAAGAAATCCATGCACCGTTTATGCGCAACTGTTGCGATCGGAACCACGCTAGTGTTCGCCAGTTCTGCGATCGGGGAAACCCACACCGTCATAGCGAATAGCACATCCTTTTCACCTGACACCATCGATGTCGCCCCAGGCGACACCATCGTCTGGCAGTACAACAGTGGCTATCCCCATACGGTGACCTCCGGCATTGCCTGTACGGCAGACGGCCTGTTCCATGGCGAACTGCAAAATGGCGGCGATACGTTCACGTGGGAAGTGCCCCTCGATGCATCTGGCGACATCCCCTACTTCTGCCAGCCGCACTGCGGCATGGGC